>JAFGLL010000085.1 GCA_016928095.1 Thermoplasmatota archaeon | reverse complement strand
GGGACGGTGACGCTCTACGGTGTCTCTCCCGAATATACGTTCAGCGAGCCAGGCATATATGAGATTTCAATGAACGTGACCGATGCGTCAGGGAACTGGGCTAAAACGATCATGGTCCTGACAGTGAATGACGTGACATCTCCCTTCGGTGAATTATCCAACCTTGTTGTGGACGAGGATGTGATCGTTCTCTTGAACGGATCCTTACTTTCTGACAATGTCGGGATCGCGAACTGGAGCTGGTCGCTGGGATCCGAAAAGTGGTATGGTGTCTCCCGGGAGATCGCTTTCAGCGATCCGGGAGTGTACAACATTACCCTGACCGTGAAGGATGCAGCCGGGAACTGGAAACTTGGATTCTTGCTTGTGACCGTCCGGGATGTGACCAAGCCCATAGTAGATGCGGGATCGGACCAGACCATAATGGAGGGTACGATCGTGACCCTTTCAGGATCCGGATCCGACAACGTCGAGATCGTTAACTGGACCTGGGCATTCAACGATGGGAATGGCCAGGTCACGCTTTACGGACAGAATGTGGCTCACAATTTCTCGGTTCCTGGGAAATACACGATTACATTGACCGTGCTGGACCTGGCCGGGAACTCGGAGTCTTCAACGATGAAGGTCAATGTTGAGGAGATTCAGGAGAAACCTCATGATCCCTCTCTGGGAGACTACTGGTGGATCGCCCTGATAGTGGTCGTGGTCCTGATCCTCGCGGGGATCGGTTTCTTATTTCTCTGGAGGAGGAAACCGGAGGAAGAGATCCAGGAAGAGACTCCAGAGGAGCCGGACGATCCCGAGGGCCAACCTAGCAATGAGGATTCGCCGATCCCACCCGAGTTAGAACCGATGGTTCCTGTAACCCAAATTTGACAGTTCGGAGATAAAAGAGCTCGGGATTACGTTTTTCAAGCTCTCACCAATCTTCAACAAGTTCAAAAGGAAGGGTAACGACCTAGGTTCTCTCATCCAATCGATGATCACTTACCGATTGACCGAGAACCAGAGCGTTACTCAAGCTTCGGATTGGATAAAAATGTCCGATAGGAAAGAGAGGATACAGCAGAGACCACGGACCGGACAAGAAACAGATCACATTTGGTGTTTCCGAATTGGCAAATCCGATTAATGTTCCCATAGGAATGACTGTTCGGGAAGGTAATATCAATGACCAAGTACATTTCACGGACACATATGATCAGGCCAGGGACAAGTTAAATGAGATCCATTCTTATTATCACAGCTTGGAAGTGCAGTTGGGGCACTTGGTCGCGTTAAGGGATATCTGCGTGTCGCAGAACGGGCAAGCCTTGGTGGTAGGCGCCGCCTCCTCCTTCTTCCTCTCGAACTTGGCCGCTGCTCGAATGATGAAGAATAGGACCAGGGCTATTATCAAGAAGTTTATTATGGTGTTGATGAAAAGTCCATATCTCAAGGTGATAGCACCGGCTGCGTTCGCCTCATCAAGGGTATCGAAGTCCGAGGTCTTGGTCTCGTTCACGGTTCCTTTCTCCAGAGTCCCCTCTTTCAGGACAACGAAGCTGTCCTTGAAATCCGCTCCGCCCAGAGCAAGACCGATCGGAGGCATCAGAACATCGTCCACCGCAGATTTCACGACCGCTCCGAATGCGACGCCTATGATTATCCCGACGGCCATGGCCAGAATATTACCTTTCATTATGAATTCCTTGAATTCCGTCATCATCTTCGGTTTCTTGAACTGATGTTTACTTTCCGAACCTTCCATAGGAAGAACCCCCGTATCATTGAACCGTTCAACAAGTATTTATTCCTAATGCAAGGAGAGAGGTTCCCGGAAAAACCTGTCATTGACCATAGGGAAAAAATGGACGAGAATTCCTTCCCCGGGCCTTTTCACCTCAGGATGGAACTGGAGATCACCAGTTTCTGGACTTCCGAGGTACCCTCGTATATCTCGGTTATCTTGGCATCGCGGTAGAGGCGCTCGATACCGTATTCCCTCATGTAACCGTAGCCCCCGTGGATCTGCAGCGACCTGTCCGCGCAGAAAACAGCGGTTTCGCTGGCCATGAGCTTTGCCATGGCCGCCTCCATGCTGAACTTCGCTCCGGTGTCCTTGAGGAAGGCTGCCCTCCTTGTCAGGAGTCTTGACGCCTCTATCCTGGTCGCCATCTCCGCGATCATCCACTGGATCGCCTGTAGGTTCGAGATGGGCTTTCCGAACTGGACACGTTCCTTCGAGCGGGCGATGGCCTTATCGAGCGCCCTCTGAGCGATGCCGACCGCCTGGGAGGCGATACCGATCCTTCCGCCATCTATCGATGACAGGGCTATCTTGAAACCTTCCCCCGGCTTCCCGATGAGGTTCTCCCTGGGGACCGCCATGTCCTCGAATATGAGCTCCGACGTCTCGGATGCCTTGATCCCCATCTTGTCGAATACTGAGCCGACCCGGAATCCCTTGTAAGTGTTCTCCACGATGAAAGCGCTCATCCCCCGGGCACCGGCCTCCCTGTCAGTGAGAGCAAAAACGATGATTGTCCTGGCCCTTGGGCCACCCGATATGAAGGTCTTCGTACCGTTGATGATGTATGAATCTCCCTCGAGCACTGCGGTGGTCTGCATGGCTCCGAGGTCCGACCCGGCATTGGGTTCTGTGGCTGCAAAAGCACCATATCTCTCCCCCTTTGCCAGCGGTGGGATGTAGTTCCTCCTCTGATCTTCGTTCCCCCATTTGAACAGGATATACGGAGCGAAGGAGTTGTGGACCGAGACCAGTGCACCGGTCGTCGAATCCGCCTTTGAGAGCTCCTCTATGATAAGCGCATAGGATATCGCATCAAGTCCCGCCCCTCCGTATTCAGTAGGTATCATGATGCCCATCATTCCGAGCTTCCCGAGCTTTTCTATGATCTCCAGGGGGAACCTTTCGCTCCGATCGAGCTCATCGGCCATGGGGGCCACCTCTCTCTGGGCGAACTCCTTCACCGTGTCCCTTATCAGTACCTGCTGTTTTGTCAGATCGAAGTTCATGATGCCTGGTAAGAAAGGAAGAGATAATAAAACTTTAGTCGGCCAACCTGGGGGGCTAAAATAGAATATGTTATGTTTATATGCAATGAGTGAAGCAAATCCATATATCCCATGCCTCCTTTCATGAGGCGCTGTTTGTCAACGGAGGTGAATGGAATGGTCGGTCTGGATGAGGATTCCAGGGAGATGATGATAAATGGTATCAAAGCATTTGCTGAAAGGAACTTCCCGGAGGCTGGTCTGCTGGACCACGACAGGAAGGACCAGTTCATATCGAAGGATCGGATAAAGGAGATGTATGACCCGACGAAGCTCGGGATAAATCTCCTGATGATCCCCGCCGAATACGGGGGGATAGGTGCAAGTACCTTTGATATGTACCAGATATGCGAGGTCCTGGCGGGGATAGATCTCGGGGTAGCGACCTCTGTTTTTGCGACATTCCTTGGGATGGACCCTCTCCGGGTCGGAGGCACACCAGAGCAGAAGAGGGATTGGTTCTCAAGGCTTGCCGCGGAAGGTCTGCTCTGTGCATACGGGGCAACAGAGGCCGAAGCAGGTTCGGACCTCGGGGCGCTCAAGACCAGGGCAGTTCCCGTGATCGAGGAGGGAAGGACCGTTGGTTACAGGATAACCGGCAGCAAGCAGTGGATCTCCAACGGCGGTATCGCGGATATGTATCTCATACTGGCAAAGGACACCAAGGCTGTCGGCTGGTTCATAGTTGAAAGAGGGACCGAGGGGCTGGAATTCAACAATCCCGAGGAAAAGCACGGCATCAGGCTTGCCAATACGGTGGCATTTTCACTGGACGATGTTTACGTTCCGGCAGAGAACCTGGTGGGGCTCGAGGAAGGCCAGGGGCTTACACAGGCCCAGGCAGTGTTCGGGTTCACCCGGGTCATGGTTGCAGCTTTCGGACTTGGTTGCGGATGGGCCGCTCTTGGCAGGGCCATCAGCTACTCTCAGGGCAGGATCCAGGGAGGTGGCCCTCTTTCCGAAAAACAGGGCTATACACACAAGCTGATAGTCCCCAATGCGGTGCGTTTGGAGGCTGCAAGGGCCTATATCGAGTACGTGGCACTCGAGCTTGACAAGGTCCATCAAGGTTTCCAGACAGAAGGTGCCATAGCAAAGTGGGCAGGTTCGGAAGCGGGGAACAAAGCGGCCGAGGATTCCATCCAGGCCCTTGGAGGATATGGATATGTCCATGAGATGGTCATCGAGAAGATCAAAAGGGATGTGAGGATCACCTGCATCTACGAGGGGACCAATGAGATACTGGAGATGACCATTGCACGGGACAGATGGCAGGAGCACCTGAAGTCAAGAGGTTCTTTCTATTCAGAAATAGCCAAGGATGCGCAAACGCTTCACGGGAAGGACCCTGATGTCGGGGCGGACCTTGCCGAGAAGGCGTTGAAGGCCCTCTCCAACATCTACGAGCTGTGCAGGGTCCAGAAGCTGACAAGGAACCAGCATGTCCTGATGAGGCTTGGTGAGCTCTCGGCGTGGGCTGAGACCGCCTTCACATTCTCCAAAATGGCTGCACAGGATAGATACTCCAAAGGTGTGAGGTTCGACAGAGAGACCTGGCGTGCAATGGCAAGGGTGTATGCACGTGATGCCGCATTGAAGATCGCGGATGACGGTATAAAGCTGGTCCTTGGTTACGGCGACGGCGAGCCAGCACTCATGAGGTCGTATGTTGACCTTGACCAGATAATGGCTGGACAGAAAGAGCGCAGGAAGGACATGGACCTCATCGCCAGAAAGCTCAAGGACGTATTCAAGATGACATAGGCTGTTCTTCTGTCAAGTTGATAAATGCCCTGAAGTATGATCTGCCTGTTCCTCCAAATGATCTATTATCATTGAACAGCATGATTTGTCATGGCATCGAGAACCCGATCCATCTTTTATTTTATCCTTTTCATGGTGATCATTTCCCTACCTTTCCCCGGTCATGTGGACGGAGAGGTTGGATCACCGACAATGATATCCGGTTCGAATATGGGCCCCCCATCGTTTCGGATGTGATCGGGGGCCCTCTTGAACCACAACAAGCAGGAGCGGAAAGGATAGGATCTGGATACATATCCTTGTTCTTCGTTCCCGCCGTGGTCATTCTCTTAATATTGATATTGGTGGTCCATCGTCGTCACCGCAAATGACAGCGATCCTCCTTCGGGAACTTCACAATTCAATGAATAAGCATATATTGTCAAGACGTTTCCATTCCTTCAAGGTGGGAAGATGGACCTTGACCGATCTAAAAGCGAAGCTGAGTTCCTGGAACATGTCCGCAGGGTCATCAAGGACAGGATCGCGCCCGAATATCCTCATGGGAGGGAACGGAAGACGACCCCCAGGAGGATGTTCGAGATATGGGGAGCCGAGGGACTGCTCGGTTTTACCGAGAATGAGGGGGAGATAACGCAGACCCCCTGGCTCAAGAACATACATCTCTACAAGGAGCTGGCTGCATATTCGGGGGGTCTCGGGATCGCCACCTTCGTCCAGGGGCAGCTCGGTAACCAGGCTTTGTTCCTGTATGCCAATGAAGAACAGAGGGAGGAGTATCTGAGACCGGGGATAAAGGGAGAGAGATCGTTCGCTTTCGCGAATACCGAACCTTCAGCGGGTTCCGACGCTTCCGCGATCAAAATGACGGCCGAGGATAAGGGTGACCATTTCCTCGTGAACGGAATGAAAGCCTACATCACCAACGCAGATTTCGCCGACGATATCATCTTCACTGCGATCACCGATCCTTCGGCCGAGAAGAAGCATCGGGGTATCTCGATGTTCATCATTCACGGCGATACGGAGGGATTGACCAGGACCCGTTTGAAAAAATACGGATGGAAGGGATCGCATTTGTGCACCTTGAGGTTCGAGAACGTGAAGGTGCCGAAGGAGAAAATGCTCGGGAAGCCCGGGAGAGGATTCTACCAGACCATGGAGATATTCAACAACGGCAGGATCGGGGTGGCATCACTTGCTTTCGGGGCTGCTCTGGGAGCCTACAGGCACGCTCTCGTTCATGCAAGGAAGAGGCAGGCCTTCGGAACGTCGCTCTTCGATCACGAGTCCAAGCGGAACGAGTTCGCCGACAAGCTCGCCCATCTCCAGGCGGGTTGGCTACTGATCCAGAAGGCCGCCTTCGAGAGCGATAAAGGTCGGGATTTCAAGCATTTCTCATCCCTTGCGAAACATTACAACACGGAGGAAGGACTTCAGATATCTCTCTGGGGGGCGATAACCCTCGGTGCAAGAGGGGTCATAGAACAGAACCCGATCTCGGAGTTCCCCCACGATTCACTTGTTTCAATGATCGGGGAGGGCGCCCCGGAGGTGCAGATGAAGATCATCTCGGAGCATATAGATGAGATATTGGACGGACTGTGAACCCGATACTTTTCAATTCTATTATAGAAAAATGGATGATGGGTCAGCCCGGATCAGCGACACGGAGAATGTCAAATCAATGATTGCTCCTTTGTCTAACCGACAATTAAATATCAATTATTTCGGGCAGGAAGAAATAAGTGATAAACTGATTCCCATTCTCTTAAAAATATTATTAATGTAAAACGAGAATGGGCCCGCCCGGATTCGATCTTAGGAAAATCACTTCATGATTTCCCTGACCTGCAAATCCTCGGATATTGAAGCCTCGGATTTTCAGGACCAAGGTTCAAATCCGTATGGCGGGTGCACTATAACACGGTGTAATTTAGTACAAGCAATAGTGCAAGTGGGCCCGCCCGGATTTGAACCGGAGTCTATGCGTCCCGAACGCACAAGTATACCAAGCTAACCCACGGGCCCATGGCATGTTGGCGAGTGAAACGAGGCAATATGCCTCTGATGGGTCGATGGATCAGCTCAGTATCCCCCCTGACATATCTCGGGGAGGGTGGGGTAAACCCCTGTGTGCTCCAACTTCGGGGAAGTTGGAGAAGTATACCAAGCTAACCCACGGGCCCATGGCATGTCCTTGCGGACATCCACTCGAGGGCAGTAAAGGAGAATGACCTATAAATCTTGCTATCATTGGATGTTCCAGGGAGCATCAAAAGGTTTATGATGAAAGCATATTCTCGGAAACCTTGTAAGGGGCCCCATGATGAAGAGAACCGTTCATGTCACGGGTTGCGACAAGTACGAACTTGATGGGGTCAGACATCAGATCAGGGAGCACCTGGACAGGTATCGGAAATTCTCGGATATCGAAGGATCGAGGGTCCTCCTCAAGATCAATCTTCTAGGAGCGATGGAGCCAGAAAAGGCGGTCACCACCCATCCAGTATTCGTCAAGGCCGTGGTTCTGGAACTTCAGGAGCGGGGGGCTATCCCCATCATTGCTGATTCCCCGGGTGGTCTTTTCAACGCAACCATGCTGAAAAGGGCTTATTACACCACCGGGATGACCTCAGTATCGGAGGAAACCGGGGCCAGGCTCAATTACGATACGGGTTCACATATAGAGAAATATACCGGGGGAAGTTTTGTCAAGAGCTTCAACGTCTGCAACTATCTCCGCAACTGCGACCTGGTAATAGCACTCCCGAAGATCAAGACGCACATGTTCTGCGGACTGACCTGTGCCTCGAAGATCATGTTCGGAGTGGTCCCGGGCATGGAGAAGGTGAAGTATCACACCCGTTTCCCCGACACGGTGGATTTCTCCAGGATGCTTCTGGACCTGACCGAACTATGCCGGGTCGATCTTTTCCTGGTGGACGGGATCATTGGAATGGACGGCAAGGGACCTTCCAGGGGGGATCCAAGGAATATCCGTGCCATCGTTTCAGGGACCGATCACACGATCATAGACCTGCAGGTCTGCAGGATGACCGGGCTCAAGCCAGAGAAGACCCCGATAATGATAGCAGCCGAGGAGCAGGGGCTCATCACATTTGACCAGGAGATCCTGGTCACAGGAGATAAAAAAGGTCTTCGATTGAAAAAGGCCTTCAAACCTGCCAAAGGCGGGGGTATCATCACAGACCCCCCCAGGTACCTGCGGGACATTATGGTCCGCATCGCAACCAGGAAGCCCATCATATCGCACCGGAAATGTGTGGGCTGCGGAGTGTGTCGGGACAACTGCGCAGGTGAAGCGATAACCGTCATCAAAGGAAAGGCCAGGATACAGTACTCGAAATGTATAAGATGTTACTGCTGTCACGAGCTATGTCCCCATGGAGCGGTATATCTCACCATTAACGAGAGCGGTCTGGTCAACTACATCGAGGACAAGGCCTACAACCATTTCATCAAGGTCTGACACCGATAACGATATACCTCGGGATCCCCCCTATACCCGGGTCAAGAACGAAATACGGATGGGATCCTCCCGCTGGAGGAATATCATGGTCAATGTCATGTCATCACGGAAACCAGGTCTGAAGGACCTGAAGTTGGCAGCCCGTAGGATCGAGGGTCATGTGATTAGGACCCCGGTGATGACCAGTTCCTCCATCGACCTCATGACTGGAACAAGGCTGTTCTTCAAGTGCGAGAACTTCCAGAGGGTTGGGGCCTTCAAGTTCAGAGGTGCCACCAACACCGTGCTGTCCCTCACCGAAGACGAGATCATGAACGGGGTGGCAACCCATTCCTCGGGGAACCATGCCCAGGCACTTGCACTGGCGGCAAGGAACAGAGGCGTCCCCGCTTACATTGTTATGCCGATGAACTCACCGCGTGTGAAGGTGGATGCGGTCAGGGGATACGGAGCCAGTATAACGTTCTGCCAGCCCACCCTTGGATCCCGGGAATCGACACTTGAGGAGGTGGTGTCCGCGACCGGGGCATATTTCATTCACCCCTACGATGATCCCAGGATAATCGCGGGACAGGGAACGGCAGCACTCGAACTCCTGGATGATGCGGGAAACCTGGATATTGTGATGGCCCCTGTTGGTGGAGGGGGATTGATAAGCGGTACTGCCATTGGAACGAAGGGGGTTTCGCCAAGGACCCTGGTGATAGCCGCAGAACCTCAAAATGCCGACGACGCATTCCGATCGTTCAGGTCAGGTACATTGATACGGTCCAGCGATCCCGACACGATCGCTGACGGCCTGAGAACATCGCTGAGCGACCTTACATTTTCCATAATAAGAGAACATGTGGACGACATCGTGACCGTATCGGAAGCAGGCATCATAAAGGCAATGAGGCTCGTGTGGGAACGCATGAAGATCATCATCGAGCCCTCATCGGCGGTTCCACTGGGGGCCCTTTTAGAGAATAAACTGGACGTATCCAATAAAAGGGTCGGTATCATCCTGTCGGGGGGAAATGTGGACCTTGACAGGTTACCCTGGATGAATGGCCGTCGTTGAGAACTCATACCGATATATCTCGAGTTAAGACTCAATACTGTTCGTAGCAGATCGGGACCCTCAGCCGTGAGATCGTCCTCATAAGTTCGTGCATCTTCTCAGGATCAACATCACATGGGTAGATTATCAGTTTCTCGTAGTTCGTATCGGACATGAAGGTTACGGTCATATGCCTGCCTCGGAAAAGCCATGGTCTTCGACACAGATAGAACCTTGTTCCATATACCTGCTACAAAGGACGTAGCATGCCAGAATGTTGAATACTTTTGTCACAATATTATTCATATTCATGTTACAGTTGAATTAATCACGATTATTGTGGCATTTAATTGCATTTAACAGAATGTTACACATAAAGGAAGGTTTGTTGATGCATTGTCTCATCCATATGGGAAAATGCTTACCAAATCAATGTCATTGCGGAAAAATTAATATAACCCTGTAATTTACTCGGCGTCGAACGAATGTTCCCGCCAGTGCGATGAAGGTAATGTGATGTCCGACTGGAAAGACAAGTTCAAGTACATGTATCCGGAGAAGTTCCTGTCCGAGGACCGGGTCTTCTGCAATATCCATAGAGGGGACCGGATATTCATCAGTACCGCCTGTTCGGAGCCACAGTACCTGGTCAATGCACTTGTGAGTTACGTGAGCAAACACCCCAAAGCGTTCTTCGATACAGAGGTCTTCCATATCTGGACCCTGGGGGTTGCCCCTTATACCGATGAGAAGTTCAAGACCAATTTCCGGGTCAATTCCTTCTTCGTCGGGAACAATACGAGAGATGCGGTGAACACAGGCCTGGCCGATTATACCCCCATATTCCTGTCCAATGTACCCAAGATCATAAGAAAAGGCCAGGTTAAGGTTGATGTGGCGCTGATCCAGGTCTCGCCACCGGATGAACATGGCAATATGAGCCTTGGCATTTCCGTGGATATAATCAAGGCAGCGGTGGAAAAGGCACGCCTTGTCATAGCCCAGGTGAACGAATACATGCCAAGGGTACACGGGGATACATTCATCCAGGTGAAGGACGTGGACTACATGGTCCCTCATGATGAGCCCCTTCTCGAATACGAACCGAGGGTCGATGACCAGATCGCACTCAAGATAGGCAAGTATGTGTCCAAGATAGTGCAGGACGGGGACACGATCCAGGTAGGTTACGGCAGTATCCCCAACGCCGTCCTAAAGAAGCTGAAGGATAAGAAGCACCTTGGGGTCCATACCGAGCTTCTCGGAGACGGCATAGTGGAACTGATCAAGGCCGGAGTGATAGACAATTCCATGAAACCCATCAACAGAGGGAAGTCCGTTGCGACGTTCTGCATGGGGACGAAGGAGACCTATGACTTCATCGACGACAATCCACAGATCGAGTTCAGACCCATAGATTATACCAACAATCCGATGACCATAGCACAGTTGGATAATATAACGGCAATAAACAGTGCTCTGCAGATCGATCTCACCGGACAGGCCAGTGCCGAATCCATCGGAAGTAAGTTCTTCAGCGGGATCGGAGGGCAGGCAGATTTCATGAGGGGGGCCATCCAGGCAGAGAAGGGTAAGACCATCCTCATCCTCAGGTCCACAGCCAGGAACGATACCATCTCCCGTATAGTGCCCTTCCTGGATTCCGGGGCAGGGGTCACGTTGAACAGGGGCGATATACACTATGTGGTTTCAGAATACGGAATAGCCTACATACATGGAAAGAACATCAGGGAAAGGGCGATGGACCTCATAGCCATAGCTCACCCGAAGTTCAGACCCTGGCTTATAAAAGAGGCCAAGGCAAAGGGACTCATTTACAAGGACCAGGCCTTCATCCCGGGAAAGAAGGGAGAATATCCCGAGGATCTCGAGGCCTTCAGGACCACTGAGAAGGACCTTCCGCTCGTTCTGAGGTCCGTCAGGATAAGCGATGAGCCCAACCTCAAGGAATTCTTCTATTCACTGTCGGATGCTAGCATATACCGCAGGTTCATGTCCGTTCGAAAGGACATACCACACGAGAGGCTTCAGGAGTTCGTCGTGATAGACCATTCCAAGGAACGGGTAATTCTGGCGACGAACGGCAGCAGCGAGAAGGAGATAGTATACGGCGTGGGGCAGTACGGGATCGACGAGAGTTCGCATTCGGCCGAGGTGGCGGTCGTCGTAATGGACGAGTTCCAGGGGCAGGGAGTAGGAACCGAGATACTGGAATACCTTACCATCCTTGCCAAGAGGCAGGGCCTCCTGGGTTTCACCGCAGAGGTACTGATAGACAATAAGCCCATGCTACGTCTGTTCGAGAAGATGGGTTTCCACATGCGGAAGCGTATGTCAGAGGGAGTTTACGAGCTCAATCTAGCATTCTAGGAGGAAGTCGATGAAGGAAAACGATACTGGAATGGACCTGTTCTTCGAACCCGGGTCCGTCGCGGTCATCGGAGCAAGCAATACGGTTGGCAAGATCGGATACAAGCTGATGGACAACATCGTATCGGGGTCCTACGAGGGGAAGCTCTATCCGATCAATCCCAGGGACCCCGAGGTCTTCGGAATGAAGGCTTACAAGAATATCACGGAGATCGAGGGTCCCGTTGACATGGCGGTCATCGCCATACCAGCTACGTTCGTTCTGGATGAAGTCGAGAAGTGCGCAAAGAAAGGTGTGAAGTTCCTGGTCATGATAACCTCCGGTTTCTCGGAGGCCGGGAACATCGAACTGGAGCGGAAGGTCATAAAGGCCGCAAGGGATGGCGGGATGCGGGTGCTGGGCCCGAACATCTTCGGTCTCTATTCCTCCAGGGTATCCCTCAATGCGACCTTCGGGCCAAAGGGTGTGAAGAAGGGTAGCGTCGCAATCATCACCCAGAGCGGTGCCCTGGGCATAGCCATGATCGGAATGACGGCAACGGAGGGCATTGGACTATCATCGATCATATCCGTCGGGAACAAGGGAGATCTTGACGAAGCAGACCTACTGGACCATCTAGCAGAGGATGTGAACACCAAAGCCATCATGGCCTATATCGAGGGCATCACCCGCGGGGAAAGGATGTTGGAATCTCTGAGAAGGGTGACCCGGAAAAAACCTGTCATCGTGATCAAATCGGGCAGGTCGAGAAGAGGGGCCATGGCCGCTGCTTCGCACACGGGGTCCCTGGCGGGTTCGGACGAGGTGTTCGACGCCGTGATGAGACAGTGCGGTGTCCTTCGTGCCGAGAACCTCGAGGAGGGCTTCAACTGGTTGAAGTTCATCGCGGACGCACCTCTCCCGTCCGGCAAGGATACGGTCATAGTCACCAACGGAGGCGGGATAGGTGTCATGGCGACCGATGCCTGCGAGAAGTACGGCATCGAGCTGCTGGACGAGCCCGAACTGATGAGGAACATCTTCTCCTCCTCGATGCCCAGTTTCGGGTCCTGCAAGAACCCGATCGACATCACAGGCCAGGCATCGGAAGTGAACTACAAGGATGCCCTGCTTGCAGGGCTCGAGAGCGACAGGGTACATGCAATGATGGCCCTCTACTGCCAGACAGCGGATTTTGACAAGGCCTCCTATTCCGAGATGATCACACTTATCCACAACGAGTACATGAGAAAACACAAACCCATAGCCTACTCCCTCGTGGGGGGGGAAGAGGTGTCGGAATGCATAAAGGAACTCCGAAGCAGGGGTATCCCAGCATTCCAGGGCGTGTACGAGATGGTATCATGCTTTGGAGCCCTCTACCGTTTCCGGGAGAACCTGCTTCGGGAGGAGCAGGAAAGGGTGTCGATCGATACGGGCAGCATCCAGATAGGCAAGATAGTGGATGCGGCGCTGGCCGATGGGAGGGATTTCCTCCTATCCCATGAAGCGAGGGCGGTCCTGGAGGCGGCCGGGATACCGACACCGAAAAGCAGGATAGCCCATACGATAGAGGAAGCCATGGAAGCAGCCGAGATGATAGGTTATCCAGTCGTCATGAAGATCGTCTCTCGGGATATCCTCCACAAGAGCGATGCTGGGGGGGTGGCACTCGACCTGGAGGACCAGGAAGAGGTCATGGATGCTTACCAGCTCATCATACGCAATGCAAGGAATTACGACCCCCATGCAAGGATCGATGGGATAGAGGTCTCGGAGATGGTCCACAAAGGCCTGGAGACCATCATCGGTGCCAGAAGGGACCGGTCATTCGGCCCCATCCTCATGTTCGGACTGGGCGGCATATACGTGGAGGTGATGAAGGATGTATCCTTCAGAGCGCTCCCGATAAGCCGGGGCGAGGCCATATCCCTTCTCAAGGAGGTCAGGTCCTACCCTCTGCTCCTCGGCGTTCGCGGTGAGGAGAGCAAGGACATCGAAGCCCTAATCGACTCGATGATGAGGGTGGGCTCGATCCTGAGTTCTGTTAAGAGGATAACGGATATAGAGATCAATCCCCTGTTCGTTTACGAAAGAGGAAAAGGTGTGAAGGTCGTTGACATAAGGATCATGGTCGCAAGAGATAGGGAGGTCTGAACATGAAGAGAATAGTGGTTGCTTCGATGGAAAGGGGAGCTGGAAAGACCAGTTTCATTGTCGGGCTGTCGAAGGCGATGGATCTCAAGATCGGATACATGAAACCCTTCGGTGAAAGGATACTATATCGGAAGAAGAGACTTCTCGACTACGACTCGGTGCTCGTGAGCTCCCTCTTCGGTCTGAAGGAGAGCCCGGAGGACCTGAGCCTTGGCTTCGACCATTCGAAACTACGGTTCATGTACGACAAGGAGAGCACGGAGAAAAAGCTTCGGGATGTTGCGGATAGTATAGATAGCAGCAGGGATGTCCTATTCATCGAGGCGGGAAGGGACCTGACCTATGGAAGCTCCCTTAACCTGGACCCCCTAAGCGTGTCCAGGACGCTTGACGCCAGCCTTCTCTTCGTTCTCAGCGGTGAGCAGGACAAGGTGATAGACCAGGTCCATTTCCTCATGGATTACCTGAACACAAAGAAGATTGAACCTATCGGTCTGGTATTCAACAAGGTCGATGACCCGGACGACTTCATGACATCGCACGGGGATGCCATAGCAGAGGCCGGGGCGAGGGTCCTCGGGGTCATACCTTATCTTCGGGACCTGAGCTACTACAGTATGGAGCATATCAGCAATGTCCTTTTCGCCAAGATGATCGCGGGAGAAAAGGGTCTCAAGAACCTTGTCAGGAACATCTTCGTGGGAGCCATGTCCGGCGGTAGGGCAATAGAGAGTCCGCTCTTTCGGAAGGAGGGAAAGCTGATAATCACATCCGGGGACCGCAGCGATCTGATACTGGGAGCCCTGGAATCAGACACCGCGGGGATAGTATTGACGAACAATATCCTGCCTCCTTCCAAACTCATCTCGAAAGCGGACGAGCGGAACATCCCTCTTCTGCTGGTACCGGGAGATACATTCAGGACTGCCAAGACCATCGATGACATGGAGCGTCTTCTGGCAAGGGATGACGACCACAAGATACAGCTTTTAGCGGACGAGATCCGTTCCAGGGTTTCCACCGATATCATACTGAAGTGAGATCCCGACCTGTGATGCAATCCGGGTGGCGCCTTCAAAGATGACCATATATTGGTTCAGGACCAACACATGCTTTTCCATGCCGTTCAAGGTCCTCGTTCCTTTCCCATCTTGCAGTCGGTCCCATCCGCCCGATCATCCCATCAACGAATGGTGGTACTATAAAAAAGATGTGGCTCATCATAGAATGACCCGGATCGTTCGGGAAGAAGGGCCCCCGCATCAATATATATTGAAGTCGACATATGATGGATTGACACCAATGTATTATAATTAAAATACATTATATTGCATTATGAGACTGACACGTTCCCATCTTGCCATCTTTGCCATTCTGCTGACAGCAATGTTCGTTGCCGGATGCCTGAACCTCTCCGACGGAAAGGACGACCTCAAGACCGTGACCCTGTACGGGTTCAGTGTGAAGGGGGAGGTAATGGATGGGACCATTATACCCGCCTTCAAGGAGCAATGGAAGGAGACAACGGGTGATGACATCGACTTCGTCACCACTTACGCAGGGTCCGGGAAGATCACCAACCAGGTATTGATGGGGGCCAATGCCGAGGTCATGATACTATCGACCGAGTGGGACGCGATCCAGCTAAAAAAAGGAGGCGCCGTGACGACCGATTGGAAAGCCTCCCCCTACAACGGGACGGTAAGCATTTCCCCCTGGGTCATACTTGTGAGGAAGGGGAACCCAAAGAACATCCAGGACTTCCCCGACCTTGCCGGGTCCGGGATCCAGATCGTTCATGCTGACCCGCTCACTTCTGGCGGGGCATGCTGGTCCATATTCTCCATCTACGGTTCGGAGCTCAGGCGTTCCTCGGACCTCCCGGATGAGGAAGCACAGGATCGGGCAGAAAAGCTCATCGAGGAGATCGTGGGAAATGTCATCAGCTGGCAATCCTCGGCGAGGAATGCCCTGTCCCAGTTCACCCTGGGTTACGGCGACGCCCTTATAACCTACGAGAACGAGGCCCTTCTTTCGCTTGAAAAGGATCCTAACTACGAGATCATCTATCCAAGTTCCACCATATACTCCGAGCACAAGGTCGTCATCGTGGACCGGAACGTGAGGGAAGGCGAGCGCGAATTGATAGGTTCATTCGTGGACTATCTCTTCACATCCGCATCGCAGGAAGCATTCGTTGACCATTATTTCAGGTCACCTGATATAACGGTGGAGGATCCTTATCCTGAGATCACCGATCCGTTCACAGTGGAATATCTCGGAGGATGGGAAGAGGCCCACGAGGAACTGATAGACGGTCTCTTTTCGGATATCAGGAAGTGATGCCCGGATGGATAGAAGGCGGTCGCTGGGTCAGTTGACCAAATGGTCGACCATCTCCCTGGGTATCGTGCTGTTCGGCTTCCTGGTCCTTCTTCCACTGACATCCATATTCAAGTTCGCGTTACAGGACGGACCCGGTCCTTTCATCGACGCGGTAACCTCGAAGGACGCCCTGAACGCTTTCCGTAACTCTCTCCTGATAGCGTTCGTTACGACGCTCATAAACCTTGTGGTGGGAACCCTGCTGGCATTCGTGATCACCAGATATGATTTCCCGGGTAGGTCCATCTTCAGGTCCCTTATAGACATGCCCATCGCCATTCCAACAGCAGTTGTTGGAATTTCTCTCATGATGCTCTACGGACCCATGGGCATTCTCGGACCCCTGCTCCAGGACAACGGGATCGAGGTCGTCATGGCCATGCCGGGCGTCCTTCTGGCCCACGTTTTCGTCACATCCCCCTTCATGGTAAGGTCCGTGTCCCCGGTACTTGAAAAGATAGACCGGAACGTGGAGGAGGCGGCTCTCACGCTGGGTGCCGGCAAGATAAAGACCTTCTTCTTTGTCACTCTGCCCTCCATCAGGAGCGGGCTGATAGCGGGCTCCGCACTGACCTTCACAAGGTCCCTCGGGGAGTTCGGTGCTACGCTGTTCATTGCAGGGGGAATGATCACTACCGGACCGTTGTACATCTACTATCTCTCCGATTCCAAGTTCGATTTCCAGGGAGCCACTTCCATCGCAATAATCCTGATGGTGCTTCCGTTCTCGCTACTCCTCATCCTCAACACCATAGTAAGGAAGCTGGAGGTGTGAATGTGAGGGGTGACCTGGAACTTCGGAAGATATCCATCTCCTTCGGGAAGGAAGTAGTACTGAAGGGTCTTGACCTTCTCGTGGATGAGGGCACGATCATGGCGGTCCTGGGACCTTCGGGATGCGGTAAGTCCACCATGTTGAGGGTCATCTCGGGGCTCATTCCCCAGGATCGGGGGAAGGTCATGTTGGAGGGAAAGAGCATCGATCATCTTCCGGCCCACAAGAGAAGGATGGGTTTCGTCTTCCAGAACTACTCGCTTTTCCCCAACCTCACGGTGACAGGCAACATAGGTTTCGGAATGAGGATGATGAAAAAAAGGAAGAACGAGATCAGGGAACGGAGCAACGAGCTGATATCCCTGGTTGGTCTTTCCGGCATGGAGAATAAGAGACCGAACGAGCTATCGGGGGGCCAGAAACAGAGGGTCGCCATCGCAAGAGCTCTCGCAACCTATCCCGACGTTCTGCTCCTCGATGAACCCTTCGGAGCCCTGGATGCGAAGATCCGGAAGAGGATCCGCAGGGACTTAAGGTCGATCCAGCGCGAACTTGGAACGACCACGGTCTTCGTCACTCACGACCAGGATGAAGCCTTCGAGGTGGGGGACCAGGTTGCTGTGATGAACAACGGGGTCATCGAGCAGAGGGGGAGCCCGATGGAGCTCTACGAGAAACCAAGGACCGATTTCGTGTCCAGGTTCGTGGGGAACGCCAATATCATCGAGCTTCCGGGAGAGGTCGGCCGAACGGTCATGATAAGGCCCGAGGACATCTCTCTCAGGAAGTTGGAGGAGAACAGCGGGGAAGGGGGGACGAAGGGCAGGCTCGTGGACCTTATCCAGCTTGGCCCTCTGGTGGAAACCTCCGTCCTCCTTGAGAACGGCGACACCCTGACGGCTCTGATGTCCAGGTCGGAGTACCACCTCAAGGGCCTCAGGAAAGATGACGAGGTCAGGGTGAAGGTACTGAAATTCCGCTCTTTCAAGGATGAGACCAGGAAGTGATATATTGATGGAAGGGAAGGCCAGATCAATAGCGAAATCGATATCCTACCGGATAATCTG
This sequence comes from Thermoplasmatota archaeon, assembly GCA_016928095.1. Lineage (GTDB taxonomy): Archaea > Thermoplasmatota > Penumbrarchaeia > Penumbrarchaeales > Penumbrarchaeaceae > JAFGLL01. Next base: position 1,584 of record JAFGLL010000085.1, on the reverse strand, counting down.
CATCATATCACTGTCCATCGTGACGTATGCGATCACGGGAGATCCATGGACCATGACGTATATCGTGGTGGTCTTCCAGACCATACAGATCATCCTCTTCTACTTACATGAGAGGATCTGGTCAAGGGTCAGATGGGGATATGCTAGGAAATAGTGGACACAGGTCCAAGATCTTTACCACGTTCGTGCGGGATCCCATCTCTTCGGAAAAGTGGTCAAGATCCCTTTCTGCCGAGATATCCAATATAGAGTTTCAGAGCCCTCCTGCTGGTGCGCCATCGGTGTCCGGTCAATACTCCCGGAAGTTCTCCCTGGCCGCACCTCAAGGCCAGGTATTTTGCATCGTAGGGCGATGATTTGGTTATTGTTTTCAGGTCGAGCAGCTCATCGTCTGCGGTACCTACTTTATCAAGAAGGTCTAATAGACTCGATCCCATCAAACGCTCGAAAAGGGATGTCAAAGGGATGAAATCCCCTTGACCAGCATTTTCAAGAGAAAGCAGGTAGTCATCTCTGTTAGAAGGAAGTATATGTATCGGAGGCCAGTTATGTTTCAGGAAATGAATGTTGAGAAGGAGTCTTCCCACCCTTCCGTTCCCATCAAGGAACGGATGGATCGATTCAAAATGGAAATGGAACCATGAACCTAGCTCGAAGATATCGTCTCCTCTCGTATCTCTATTCCTGTAATCATCCAGGAGATCCTCCATTAAATGGACTATTTTTTCCATCCTTGGTGGAGTATGGCCCGCTCCTTGGATCCTTACATTCATCCTCCTCCAGTGACCGGCATCAGGGAGTACGCCCCTGAATACTTCCTCATGCAGTTCAAGAACCGTCACGAGATCGATCGGGCGTTCCATCCTCATGAGGAGCCCCCTGAACACCTCATCATGCTGCATTGTCTCCAGAACATCCCGTATAGGTCTATTTCCTGCGGTCTTCTCTTCAAGGAGAAGCCTCTGTGCGTCCATCCATTTGATGGTCGAACCCTCTAACGCATTGGTCCCCCAGGTGTTCAGGGCGGAACTCCTCTTCCAGATCTCATCTGGAATTGCCGACAGGTCCATTCTTTCAAGGAGGACGCCCCTCAACGAGTTCAATATGTTTTTATTCATATTCCCATAGGAAAACAGATTATATATTTAAACATATATGTTTTATTTGGTATTATTACAAGACAACATATAAAATATCAACGCTCAAGCGGGACGATCATATTGTTGTAGTAAATCGAATTAAAGCCAGGAGCCTCTCTCGGAACAGCTCCTGGCACATCACGAACGGATATTTTCCTATCTGTTACGGTCTCACTTGATGTTCTCAAGGTCCTCTTCGATCCCCTGCAGATCTTCCTCGTGCTCGACCTCGTCGCGGAGGATCTCGAAGGCCATCTGGTAGGTTATCGGATCCTTCCCCTGGGTCATCTTCATGAGCCTGTCGTAGACCTCTATGGCGCACTGCTCTCCCTTGATGTTCTGCTCAAGTATCTTCTTTACATGCGGATCGGACGGAATATCGTAACCGCAGTTGGTCAGCTTCATCCATTCGGCTGGCGTGAGGATCGGAGTGCCTCCGAGTTGT
>JAFGLL010000084.1 GCA_016928095.1 Thermoplasmatota archaeon | reverse complement strand
AGCAGCAGGTTGGGCCGCTGGCCTGGGTTGAGGAACAGGGATAGGAGCCCCCGCCGGTCTCGGTGGTTGGGTGCCAGCAGGTTGAGGCATTGGCCTGGGTTGAGGCACGGGAGCAGGGGCTCCCATCGGTCTCGGAGGCGTGGGAGCCTGTACCGGCCGAGCCTGGGCCATCATCGGCATCATTGGCCTCGGGGCACCCATCGGCTGTGTGGTCGGGAGCCGACCACCCATTACAGGAACCGGTGCTGGAGGACCCGGGGAGGGGGCTGCGGTTTCGGGTGCGGCCGGAAGTGCCGGGGCCTCCGAGGGGGGCAGCGCCTTTTGTTCTTCGGGCTGACCCAGCTTCTCGGGCTCTCCCATGAGCTTCTCCTTGACCGCCCATGGCCTGTATTCTCCGCTCTCGTCATACCCCGTTTCTATCGGGGAAATGATTATCTGGTTGAACCTGGCAATGAAAACGAAAGCCGCAGCGGCGAATATCACTATCAGTATCAGAGGCAGAAGGAACATCCACAGAGGGATCTCATCTTTGGACGGTGTCACTCTGTCCACCGGTATCACGTATATATTGAAATCCTTCTCGAGACTGCCTAGCTCGCTGATGGGAACATCGCCCTCCAGTGCTATCGTGAAGTGATGGGTTCCGGGAGGGGCCGCCTTCCATGAGAACGCGACCTCCTTCAGTTCCCCGGTCTTGAGGTATGAGATATTGGCCCTGTCCATCTCGTATCCTTCATCGTAAAGGACGATGAAGAGCCTGGTGAACCTGGTGGGGTTCAGCTCCTCAGATCCGATGTTCTCGATATTGACCTGGAAAGAATACATCCGATCGTAGGTAAGCTGGGGAACACCCATGACCGTGTCACCGTTGAGCTTCAGGTCCCCGATGTCGAACATCATCCGGTAGAACCTTATGGTGATCGGGATGGTCAATGTCAGGGGATTGACCCTGTCCGGGTCTCTTGTGGAGACCGCCTTGAGGACGATGGTGATATTGCACTCCTCCGTTATCGTCCCGGCCCTCGGATTGATGTTCAGGAGGGCATTGACGGAACTGTCATAGCCGATATCTAGATTGGGGGTGAGGAGCCTGAGCCAATCATTCTGATAAGGATTGTCCACCCAGTCCAATCTGAGTATGTCTGCAATGTTCCCGGTGTTGGTTATCTGGACCCTTACAGACCTTGCCTGGTCATGGTCTATGGAGAACTTGAGCTCCGGCTCATTTGGATGAAGTATCATCTCGAAATTGTAGAACGGTTGCACGTGAATGATCAGATTAAGGAATACCAGCGTCTCTCCCGACTTAGTCTCGTTCTGGGAGTAACCGGACACCCGGATGGTGTAACCGTCGTAGTTTCCCCAGAGGTCCGCAAGTGGTGTATCGGGGTTTGTATCGGCAGCGGCGTCGAAGGGGATCTCCACGATGAGCTTCACGGGGTACGTCTCGTTGGGAGCGATCTCGTTCTCGGACAGATCGTTATCGAACTCCGCCCATTGCGAATTCACGGACAGGTTGAAGGTATCCAGCCAATTCCCCATGTTCTTCACATTGACCTGGAACTCGACCTGGCCTCCGACGAAACCGGCCTTCTCGTTCACCGGTGCCGACAGTTCCAATCTATGTTTGAGAGGTATGATGAAATGGTATCGGACCTCGTCCTCCACCAGAAGATGATCTTTGTCAGGGCCTCCTTTTGCCTGAATAATGATGAAAGGGAGGCTGCTTCCCTTGCTGGAGGTTACCGTTGTCTCCTCGACAAACACCACCATATCGAGTATCGCGGTCGTCTTGGGACCGAGACCTTTGGATGACTTCAACTTGGTCTGGTCGATGTAAACCCACCAGCCCTTGGGCTTGTAGGAGACCACGAGTTGCTGGTTGGGGTCCTTGTCGTTCCCCTCGTTCGTGAAGTTGAATATCAACTTGTTCTCCTTTCCCGGGACAACAGGGAAAGGATCATCGAAGCTCTCGATATTTGCCGCATACCTGATGTCTGCGAAGATCGTACAGGGTTCCGAAAGGCCATTGAAATCACCCTTGACCGATCTGATGGTGAGGACCAGGTTGATATTGTAGAAACGTGGTGCGTCCGTCGGAACGGTCACCCGGGTTATGACCTTGAAATATTCACCCACCCTGACGGTGGGCTGTCTGGTCCCCGATTCGAAGGTCACCTTCCAGCCCTTCCTGATGTGGATATCGTCTATCTTCTCGGTGAGGGTGTAATCATCCTGCCCGTTCCCGGTGTTCCGGAGCCAGAATATCACATTATGGGAGCCGCCCGGTTCAAGATATACGGATTCCGATTCGGGTTTCAACTCCGCCTTGGCCATGAAGTTCACCGTGAACCTGAACGTGTGATCGGCAGGCTCCAGATAAGGACCGGCATAGAGCGTCGAATATGCTCTCATGACGATGGGATATGTCTCACCCGCACGGGCATTGAAGGGGTTCATGGATACTTGCACGGGGAGCTGAAGCTCCTCGAAATCGTTCGGATAGACGGTCATCGGCTCGAATCCTTCGGCGTTCCATCCCTCGGGGACGCTTATTACCTTGATCCCGATATGATCGACCGCCGGACCCCTGTTCTGAAGCTCGAAAGGTATGAACCTGGTGTCCGCAACACTCACGAGATGGGGTATCTTCGTCTCGTACTTCCTCTCCTCCTGCCCCTCTTCGAAAATGAAGGGGGAGAACTCGGGATTGGTTATCCTGACCCCTGATCCGCTCCTGTAATTATCGGAGTTATCGTCATCGTCGACCGTTATCGTTGCTGAGACCGTGAACTGGAAGTTCGACCATCCACCGGACTGCACCGGAGGCCTAATAGGCACTGTCCATAAGAACGACACCACGTAAGGGGGGTTCCTTGCGTTCGGACCGGGCATGTCCAACCCGGTATAATTGGTGCCCATGGAGGTGATCTGCTGATACTGGGTAGTTACATTCGTGTAGCTGTCGTCCACGACCAGAACGCAGGTGAACTGGTTGCCATTCCCTTTGGATATCGGGATATCACTGGGCTGGGGCAGATCATCGTGAGTGAGGTGCACATCGATCCTCACTGTCTGACCCGGATAGAGATTGTTGGACTGGGTCGGCCTCTTCACCTCGATGTCATCTATGGATATATCCAACCAGGCCCTCGTCGGCGGACCTCCGACCATCTCCTCCTCTGCGCTGTCCGCAACGGGAGCGATGATGGCTGCCACCGGTACGGCCATGATCATTGTCAGGACCAAAACGATCCATGTCCTGGAACTACATCTAGCTCTGGCGTCTTGCGGCATATGTTCACCCCTTTGTCAAGATGCTGCCTCTGGCTTCCATTTTTCTTATGCATCTGTGGACTATAAATGGTTTGCGTCCCTATGCTACACCACCGGGACAATGGCATGGGAGATCCACTGAAGCATCGTAACGGTCGGCCAATGTGGGCCTAATAGAGCTGGCATATTTATTTTTATGGTATTGTCCTTTGTCTCATAGGGGATTCGATATCCGATATACAAGGGACTGAGACCTTCATGGAAGTAGCCTGCGATGGGAGCAGTCTGCGGTTCCTATCGGCCCATAGTTTCATCAAGAGCTCTCTTTCGGAACGTCATTCGTCCGTATTGCCAACTTTCCCTTCAATGGCATCCTCTTCCGCAAGGGGCTTATCCTCTGGGACCGGTTCGGAAGATACCATGGGTGAATCATCCGGGTTCTCGGGGGTAGATAGGACCTCCATCCTGCGGATATCGACCCTTTTCAACGGGTAGATCGGTCTGCACCCTTGCAGGATCGATGATATCAGTGCCCTGTCGCGATCGGATGTGAGAACAAGGGAGGTGAGCTCCGAGAAGGTATGGGTGGCACCCGCCTCATAGACTATATCCTTCATCCTCTTCCGTATCTCGTACTGAACGGAGGCCTGTATCCTCTTATCGGAGATCGCCATGGGTTTGAGCCGGACCTTGTACCCGTCCTTGGTCTCGATGTCGAAGACCCCTTCCATCTTGGTCCTCTTCCGCCTGGTCTGCCTCCTTATGTAATCGGATGTCAGGTCATGTCCCAGGTATCTGGTGAACGCTTCGGACGTCGAATGGTCCACTATCTTGAACTTGAGCTTGATATGCATCATCCTGAAATCACCCGTAAGGTCCTGGAGGGTCACTTCCACGGACCGCCCCAAGAGCTTGGAGGGATCATCTGCGAGTGTCTCCCCGATCTTGGCCCTGTTGAACAATCCAGGGGCGATGATGGAATACCATTCCTTGGACTTCCACTTGTCCTTCTGCTTCTTGGCTTCCCTTGTAGTCTGTCTTCGTGCCATGTCAACTGCCTCTTCGACCGACACGGCGATGCTCTATTTATATGTATGTGCTTTTCCGATCAATGACTCGGGAAATGATCGAGAAATACCTCTTTTTCAATAGCACTGACCCAATAATATTACAAAAAAAAGTGGGTATAAAAAAAATCAAGCCCTGACGTTATTCCCCCTTCCGGGCTTTCCGCAGAGGTTCTCTCCGTCTATGATCGGTTCCCCTCTCGAATAGACCATCCCGGGGAAGACCCCCACCATTCCCTCATAGGGGGTCCATCCGCATCGGGAATGGAGCCCGTCACCCTTGATCTTCCTGCCCTCCCTCAGGTTCACGACCATGATATCCGCCAGGGAGCCCTCCGCGATCCTCCCCTTGCCTGCAAGAGAATAACGGTCCGCAGGCGATGAGCAGCATAGTTCGACGAACCTGTTCATATCCAGCCTTCGCTTGGATACCTCCGACAGGAGCAGAGGGGCCATCGTCTCGACCCCGGGCATACCTGACGGGGAGAGATACCCTTGCGATTTCTCCTCTATGAGGTGGGGGGCATGGTCCGAACCGATGGTATCGACGGTTCCGTCGGCGATCCCGCCCCAGAGCGCCGCCCGGTCGCTCGGCGTCCTCAGAGGCGGGTTAACCTTTCCCATGGCCTGCATCTCCAGGTTCCTTTCGCACCATTTCGTATCCATCAGGAGATGATGTGGGGTCACCTCGACCGTAGCCCTGCTGGACCTGGCGGCCTGGAGGCCCGCCTCCGTGGAAACATGAAGTATGTGGGCGTTCCCGGCCTGCTCTCCAAGAGCCTCCGTAGCTTTTTGGATGGCGGATGCCTCGGATGCCGCGGGTCTTGCCCTGCTATGCTGCAGTAGTATATCTTTCACATCCTCAGGGTCCTTTACCGGTTCGAACAATGAACCGTCCTCGGCATGGAGGGCTAGTACGGCACCGGTATTCTCGACGACGGGGGACCATTTCGAAAGGGATGATATGGTCCCGAACACCAGTGAACCCGTCGTATCCCCAAGGAAAGCTTTGAGGCCGACCGGAGCGGGAGCATTTGCCCCTCCCTTCAGGAGGGTGTCCACTGCCATCAGGTCGGACCCTCCCATTATCGCCAGGTTCAGGCCGTAATCTATAACGGACCCCGTCGATGCGATCCTTTCCTTGACCATGAGAGACCCGAGGTCGATCGTCGGGGGCCTTGTGTTCGGCATATCGATAACGGTCGTGACCCCTCCAAATGCGGCCGATATCGACCCGGTCGTGAAATCTTCCTTTGAGGTCATGCCGGGGTCTCTGAAATGGACATGGGTGTCGATCACGCCCGGCAGGAGCAGGGAACGCCCTTGCCTGTGGAATTCCCCGTACTCACCAGATACTGGTGGCTGTTTGCACACCCTTGCGATCCTTCCCCCTTCTATACAGAGATATGCATCCACAGGGGAGCCGTCCGCAAGGATCCTTCCCTCGATCACCAGGTCATACATGTTGCCGCCTCATGATAGTGGGATCTCCACGACCTTCCCCCTCGGTGTTTCCTCGCCGAACACCTTCCCCTGGAACCTCTGGAAAGCAACATCGCCTCCCCTCCATTCGTCCGGATGCAGTCCGGCCTTCATGCATGTGTGCGACAGGAACTCCTCGACGGACCAGCCGTACTCCACAGGAACCTGAGGGAGCAGCAGGCCGGAACGGAAGCCTTTTCTTGCAATGAGGCCGTCCCTACCCACCTTCACCTGCCCCGGGAGGTCCTCCATGTCCGAGCACCTTATATCCTGGGGCGGAGTGAGGAGCGTGACATCGATGACGATACGATCCATCTCTTCCGGTCTGACCGGGGGGAACCTGGGGTCCCTCAATGCGGCGGCGACGGCCACATCCTTGATCGCCCTGCCCAGGGCCATGACCGGTTCCGGATAACCGATGCATCCACGGAGATTCTTTTCCGGATAGGTATTGAGTGTCACGAACACACCGCTGTCCATATCGAACTGCCTGGAGACCGAAGGTAGACCGATCTCCTTCCTTCCAAGTTCGTTCTCGATGACGGCCCTTGCCATCCTGACCGCCATCTCTCCATCCTGATCTGTGAACAATCGAGCACCCCATTCCCCCATGTCCCTCAGTGATGATTTATTTTTCTGAGAGATAGGGAAAGAATATTAAACGCAAGTTCTTTCAACCGGCGATAAGGTGCTCTGATGGGAGATCAGCGAAAAGGGGATCCTCCCCCGTTCACCAGCATTACAAGGAAGACGCTGCTCATTTTGATCAACTTCCTCATGATGAGCGTGATCGGTGTCATCAGCTGGAAGTTCGTCGCTACCTACATGCCCCCTCCGTTGGGGGGTATCCCGAACGAGGTCGGGACCGTTGCTTCTGCCATATCCTTCATAGGCCTGTTCTCGTTCCTGACGAACCTGGGGTTCGGAGCATCCCATGTTAAGAAGGTATCGGAGGGTGAGGACCTCGGCAAGTGCATCGGAACGTTCTTCACTATCCAGGTGATCTCCGTCACGGTCCTCGTCGTGGTGGTCATCGGAGCTATCCTTTTCTGGAAATATGCCCTGGGAAAAGGGTTTGAAACTCCCCGTTTCGAATACACCGTATATCTTCTCCTGGGCTACTATATCGCCAATAACCTGTCCACGGTCGGGCTCCAGACCTTCGTCGCCAAGATCGAGATAGCAAAGAACCAGATAGTTGTGCTGATCGGGTCCTTCGTCCAGCTGGTGGTCACCATCATCGTCGTTCTCAATACCGACGACCTGTATGTTTACGCCGCGACGTTCGTAGTGGGTGCCATGGTGAACCTCTTCATCTCCTTCGGTTACCTGACCAGATATCCCATCAAACCCCCAAGCTGGCGTCTCTTCAAGGGATATTTCGCCTTCTCCCTTCCCCTTTTCCTGGTGTCTGTCCTTGCGACATTGACCCCCAACATCGACAAGATCATGATCCAGCTGTTCTGGGATTCCTCCAACGTCGCCATATACCTGGGGGGGCAGAAGTTTTCGGCCTATCTTATCACGATCTCCACCGGCCTTGGTATGATACTGTTCCCCACCTTTTCGGCCATGAAAGCAAAAGGGATGAGGGCCGAGATAAGGGACCTGATACGTTCATCGGAGAGGTTGATAGTGATGATCATGGGCCCCCTGTGCGCTATCATCTTTGCCCTGTCCCTACCGATCGTCACCATTTTCGGGACGGGGGATTACTCTGCATCGTATCTGGTCCTTCAACCACTGACGATCTGGGGGTTCCTCAAATCCCTGAACGCACCCTACAGCAACCTCATGATGGGCATCGGGAAACCATGGGTGCTTGCTGTCACTTCCATCATCGGTGTGGGCTCTATCGTTCTGCTTAACCTGATCTTCATACCCAAGGACATACAGCTCCTTGGCATCACACTCCTCGGCATGGGGCCCAGGGGTGCTGCGATAGCGACCATGATCTCCGTGGTCGTGACGAACCTGATCTTCCGTCTATTCGCTTACAGGTACGAGGGGGTATTCTTCAATACAAGAACGTCCCGGTTCATCATCGCATCACTTATTACAGGGGGGGTGATCTTCACTTTCGTACATTTCTTCCCGGTACACAACTTCTTTGTCCTGGTTGCATACGCCGGTGCAGGTATGCTGCTCTATCTTGCTCTGCTCATAGTGATGAGGGCATTTGACAAGGAGGATAGGGCCCAGTTACTGAACATACTGAGCCCGTCTCTCATGGGAAGATACATCAAGGACGAACTCATGAACAGGAACGATGAGCGGCATTGATCGATGCCCTGAGGAGGTGGCCCCACGAAGATCGCATGGCTTCACTCGACCTTCACTGAAGGCAACAACGGAGCCGAGAGGCTGGTCTACCTCATGGCCCGTGAGTTCGGGTCGAAGATCTATACCTGCTTCCACCATGAAAGGGTGAACGCTGCATATCCGGGCATAGAGGATATGCTGGTCGTCGATCGTATAAAGCACCCCGACTCCTTCACGAGGATGCCGCTCGAGGTCATGAAAAGAATGACCGAGAGGAATGACATAGATGCCGATTTCCTGGTATATTCCGGTAATTTCCCGATCTACAGGATCAGGAAGGACCCTTCACCCTACCTTTATGTCTGCTATACGCCCGAGAGAGGTTTCTTCGATCTCAGGGAGCAGACGATGGAGAGGGTACACGAGTGGGGTTTTCCCAGGGGGGCCATCGCAAGGTACCTCTTCAACAGGAGGAGAAAGGAGGACCTCTCGTTCTTCAGTGAACGCGTGAACCCCAAACAGGTGGTCACGAACTCGAGACTGGTGATGGACCGGTATGAAAAGGCTTACGGGAAACGTCCCAGAAAGGTAGTGGGTGCCCCCATCGAGACCGAAAAATACCGGTGGAAAGAGCCAGAGGACTTCTTTTTTACGGCAGGTGGATTGCGCTGGAACAAGAGGGTCGATTGGCAGATCGAAGCTGTCTCAAGGACGGGGCACAGACTGAAGATCGCCGGTGACGGCCCCGCCAGGAAGGAACTCGAGGAGCTGGCAAGAAAGAAGGGGGCCGATGTAGAGTTCCTTGGAATGCTTGATGATAAGGAGCTTGTGGACCATTATTCCCGGTGCAAGGCGTTCATATTCACCGCAAAGGATGAGGATTTCGGATTGGTGCCGCTCGAGGCCATGGCCTCCGGAAAACCCGTAATTGCGGTTAGGGAGGGGGGGCCCCTTGAATACCTGAACGATGGGAATTCCATCCTCTTCGATGATATTGAAGGACTGGAAAGAGCACTTCTAAAGCACACTGACCAGGACTATCTCGGAATGAAGGACAGATGCAGAAGGGACGCGATGAGGTTCGACACCCCCGTGGTGGCTGAAAGGATAATGGGAGAGATACATGGTGTCATGAAGGATTTCTATCAGTGAACCGGTAGTATGTTCAGGTCGATGAAAGTGGATGGGGGGAGACTGAAAGGTAACATTTCACGTACTGCATTTCACGCCCTTCCTCATAAGTTCGCATATCCGGTCCATCCTTTCAGATCTTCCGGAGCAGCTTCTTCTTGTGGGTCTGGAACTCCTCCTCTGTTATCGCGCCCTCCATCCTGAGCTGGTTCAGCTCGTGCAGGATCTCCACCGCGGACCTCGCCTCGCTCGCTACCCTTTCCTCCACCGCTTCCGGCGACCAGACCGGGCTGTTGAACTGGGGCTCGACATCCGGTTTCGGATATACCTCCTCATCCGCAAGAGGTCCTGGTCGAGGGGGCTGATAGGCGTCCGTTATCATCTGATCTATGATCGAGGTTACGGAGGGGGGGGATGACATATCGGCCCGAGCGGGATAGACCTCACCTTCCCCGGGGGGGAGGTTTTGTAAGGGTTGCGATACCATGCCTGGCAGCGGTGGGGCTTTGTAACCGACAGGTGCAGGATCACCGGTAGGTCTGACATATTCCGATGTATCGGATGCTCCCGAAAACATCGGAGATGCTGGAGGAAGCTGGTTCGCCGGTCCTGCGGGAACCTGAGATGCGGGAGGAAGCTCATCGGAAGGTTTCATTATGGGTCCCAGCTCCGATGCGTGAAGAGTCCCGCCACCTACCAATGAAGCAGAGTAACCCTCCGCCCCTCCTATGGTCTCCCGGACTTCCTTGAGAGTTACCTCATCAGGGGGTAATTCCTTCTCCGATCTTGACATCTTCCGATAGATGATAAGGGCGATCAACAGCAGTATCAACAGAACGAACACGACCGAGATGATGATCAGATAAGTACCGTAGGTCTCGAGGAACGAGGACTCCTCGTAAACTTCTATCAGAACGCTCGTCTCGATGCCTGAACCCTTCTGGTCAGTTACGTTCAATACCAGCTCGTGATCTCCGACCTCGAGATAGGTCTCCAGCATCGAACCCCCGCCCAGCGGTGAACCACCCCTTTTGAACCAGCGATAGGTCAGCTGGTCCCCGTATATGGTGTCCACATCATTTGCGTAACCGGAGGCCACGATCCTCTCGTTCACCTCGAACCTGGTCTTCTCAATGGATATGGAAATATCCTTTGGGGGGTCGTTGACCGGGAGCACCCTGAGGATCACATCACATTCCACATTGAACTCACCGTCCGTTGCAAGGAACGTCACCGTCTCCTCGCCGTTCCAGTCCGGAACGGGTTCTATGACCAGGACCATCTGGTCCGTCAAGGTCAGATAGAGGTTCTCGGGGGTTGAATGCTGGATCTCCAGCTGGTCCCCGTCCACATCGGTGAACCAACCGGGGACGCTATTCACATTGTAGGTCGAATCCTCGTACAGGTCTATCATGCTTGGCGGGGCTCCCAGTGCGGGCGGGTCGTTCGTGTTGATCACGCTGGATGTGAAGTTCCTCTCATCGTACCCGCCCATTCCGTCCGATACGTTGACGACCACATAGAACGGACCAACGTCCTTGTTGAGAGGGGTGCCCTCCAGCATACCTTCCGATCTCTTGAGCGTCAGGAACGAGCAGTTGGTCCTCATATTCCACATGAGGAGATCGTCGGAAGGGTCGATATCCAATGCTTCCAACATCAGACTGAACTTTGCATCCTCAAGTATCCCTTCCGGGAACTCGGTCAGGATCTCGGGGGGGTCATTAACATTGATCACGGTCAATGTGAAGTTCATGTCGTCCGTCAAGCCTCCGAGGTCTGTAACTGTCAACGAGACGGTAAACGAACCGATATCGGAATTCTTCGGTGTCCCCGAGAGGTATCCTGTCGACTGGTCGATGGTAAGGAAGGGGGCATTCGTGTCCATTGCCCAGGTGTGAATATCCTCCGGATCGAGGTCATTTACCTCCGGTTGGAATTCATACAGGATGTCCTCGTAACAGTTCTTCCTGGGGGTCCCTCTTATAAAAGGGGGGTCGTTTACATTGTAAACGATGAATTGATCGAGGAAGGTCCTCTCTACCTGGTCCCCCCAGTAATCGGTCAACGTTATCATGACAGAGTGGTTGCCGATCCTGGTATCGGAGGTCGGGACAATATCGAATTCCCATTTCCCGCTGGATTCGTTGATCGCCATATTCCTCACATCGTCTGGGGTCCATTCCGAAGAGCTCGAATGTTTGGTGAGGGCCGTAACGTTCAATCTGTCGAGTATCCGTTCCGGATATTCGATGCCGATGGAGAAATGACCGCTGGAGATGTTTGAGATGAGACCGGGACCTTTGAGGCCAAGGATATCCGGAGGTTCTTTTAAGATCCAGTCCACTGACCATGAATCAATGTATATTTCCTCGGGTGTCCTTTTAATCATTTCTACCCTTAATCTTATTGAGGGATATTCTAATGGATTTATATTGGATATATCTATTATTTCATTCTTAATATCAGTATAACCATTGATCGGTAATTCATTATTGGCATCGATAATATCAAAATATATTTTAGATGGTTCTACGCATGTGGAACTAAAATACACATTACCCCAGAAATGGTCTCCGGGAATGAATATAGGAGTTGAAGTTATTCTTGCAGGTATCGAGGGGTCATCGACCCCCATACCGGTATCAACTCTTTTGATATTGGACCATTTAGATATTTTAACACCTGTAAGAAACATGTCTGACCAGGAATTCTCTCCTACCCATTCGACACCCCATCCCTGAAGTATCGGAGTATTGCTTCCTGTGCGCGATAATTTTGCCTGAATGATTATGCTAGAAATATCCATAGTGTTTAGTAATGATATATCTATCTCCGATGCTGTGTTATTATAATAGAAATCTTTTATAATTCCCAAATTCTCGTCAAGAATCTCTATGTCTATCTTCGAACCGGGATCCTCTTGTTTATCGATCTTTAAGGTGGACCACCTCTTGTTCAAAGGCAGATCTATCTGCTGTGAGCGTACATAACCGGTATTGTTGTCATTCTCATCATATACCATGAGATCATCCCAAAATGAAGTGGTATATACACCACCATGGTCATCCGCGGTGTCGATCTCGATCCTTCCGATGGATGTTGCTGAAGATATGAAATCAACATCTAACGCAGATCCTTTTAAGGTCAGATCTTGATTATAAATATATATATTTGACCTGTCTATGGTGCAATCAAACTCGATCTTAACTAAATACCAAGTATTCTGAGTTGCTCCAACTTCAATAAACATATTTGAATTTACCTTTGGGTCGGTACGATATCCAATACCACCATCTCGTATTATTATACAAACAACACGATCATCCATTGAAGGAGTGCTACTTTTACTTTTCATTAAAGAGATCATGGCGGACATGCTTTCTACTGGACCATAAAAAATATGATCAACAGCCATCCATGTAAGAAGGACTCCCTTTTCTATTGAAAAATTATCTGATAGTATAAAAGAATGGTCGCCATCCGGATTGTATATCTTCCCTACCATCGGAGATATTGGTGGGTTTGGTCCCGAAGAAGATGCGGTGAATTGATGATTGTTGCTGGAGGGCGGCCTTGAGTTATCGGGGATCCAACCATTCACCCCAAAAAGGTTTTGATGATCTTGATATTCTTCAAATGTTTCAATGAACCTATTGTGTAATGTATATCCTTCGGAACATAATATGGTATTATTTATTAAGGAAACATTTGAAATATCCTTGAAATCATCATACCATATCTCACCATTTCTTGAATCAACCGTATATGACCGGCAATGATCATCACTGGATATGTTGCTGTCATATTGTATTTCATGTTCTAATAATAGAGGCAGAGGGGTCAAGATCGTAAGTATAATAATGACCATGAGACAACATGATCCTTTTCTTATTCCTCTCAACTTGATCACCTTCATCGATCTATAAAGACAGATGTGCGAATTTCTATATATTTTTTTTTATTTTGAGATGATGTGCTCGTAAAGGTTGTTGTTGGAAAAAAAATCCAAATTTCTATAGGTATGTTGAAGATATGTAAAGTTGAAATTACTTGATATTGTTTTTTTTGGGTTCGATGAGATACTTCCCTATTAGGTCCCTGAACCATTTCTGGGCCAACCAGATATGAAAGATAGGGACCATATAAACCACCTTCCATCCGAAATTCCTTATAAGATATGACCGATGGTTCTTTCGGGTCCATCTCTTGTATCTTTTAAGGTCCATCCGATATCCGCCCTTTTTCGTATGAACATGGTACCTAACAGCCCGGTCCACGACTACGATCTTTCTCTTTGGACGGAGTTTCATTATTCTAAGATACTGATCCGTCTCCTCCCTCATACCGTTGACCGGAAAGTGATGGAAGAGCTCATCAAGGCCTTCATAGAAATCTCGATAACAGAAGGAGAGGTTCCTTGTAACATGTTCGTTCTTGCCATCCGTGGGGATGGTGGGTATTCCGGTTAACTGGCTGATACTCACTTTCCATTCTTTGACCTTTAATGTAGGTTCCGGCAGATCATCAATGCTCTCTGTGTTTATGTATATCCCCACAACGCAGGTGTACCTGTCATGCTTTTTCAATTCCCTGTAAAGGTATCGTATGCAGCTGCGGTCCCATATCATATCATCCGCGGTGACCATTATGATATCGCCGGTTGCTATCTCGTATCCTTTATTCCAATTGAGCGACCCGGAACCGATGTTCTCTTTGTTCCGGTGCATCATTACCCTCTGGTCATCACTGTATTTCTTCAGAACGTTCCAGGTTTCCTGATCGGAATGGTCGTCGATCACCACTACCTCGAGCTCTAGACCTTCGGGGAGATCGGAACCGAGAATACTGTCAAGAGCATGCCCGATGATCTCGTGACGGTTGTACGAGTTCATCAGAATGCTCAGTTTCTCCATAGCTCATCCTCCGTTTCATATCCCTTTCAGCTTCCCCTTTCTGATCGCATCCTTGATACCTTTGACCTCATCTTTTATTGATCCGTACTTGTATTGGTCATCTTCCCTTATCATATCATTTAGTATTTTTTCTAAAAGCGCTATTTCATTTGCATGATCCGGGTCATCAATCAAGTTATGCTCCTCATCGGGATCGTTCTTGATATCGAAGAAGTAAGCTGGTTTGATGTGTCCATTTGCAGTGCAGATCAACTTCTTATCATTGCTTCTCAACGACACCAGACTATCAACGGACCTCCACCCCCATTGATATTTATGGCTCATCTCCATTGCATATCGATTCTCCTCGACAAGTTGTGCATGATAGGTTTCGGAATAAACATAAACCGGATGTTCAACCTCTGATCCTCCTCTTAGCTCTCCGGACAGATCCATTCCATCTACCGGTTCGGGAAAGCTTGCTCCGATATGGCCCAATATGGTACAAGGTATGTCCACTGTTCGTGATAGACCTTTCACTTTACTCCTGACCACACGGTTGCCGAATACAATGAAAGGAACTCTCAATTGAACTTCATAGAGCTCCGTCTCATGAAAATGGATACCCACCTTCTCACCATCGGCATTGTATACATAAGGATATCCGTGTTCTCCCTCTTGTTTGTCTCCATGGTCCGATGTGATCACTAACAGGTGCTCATCTTGAGCGAGTCTATCATATAACCTGTTCAATTCTTTATCCTGTTTCCTGATCTCTTCCATGTAACGGTCCTTTCTTTTTCCCTCTTTATCCGACCTTGATGTAAAATGTGCATCGAATGAATGAATGAAAATATAATTATTATCTTTTGTATTTTGATCCAAATGGTCGATTGCGAGGTTGACGAGTTTATCGATCGGATTGAAAATATGTCTGCCCTCGGTTGTATCCTCTATGGAATATTCTTTATGGAACCTATCGAATCCTCTTTCGAAAGCTTTATGGGTAAGAGTCCATCCTCCGATGAACGCTGCCGTATGGAACCCCTTCTCTTTCAATACCTCCTGGATCAATGCTCCATGTATCTTTGATCCTGAAACCCATCTGACCTTGTGGTTGAAAGGATAAAGACCCGTGAACATGGAGGAATGAGAGGTGGTCGTGTGAGATGCTTGAGAAATGCAGTTCTCAAAGATCACCCCTACATCAAGGGCCGATTCCAGGAAAGGCGTTCTGTTCTTGTCAGAATAACATCCGATATAATCAGGCCTCACGCAATCAAGAGACACCAATACTATGTTCATGTTAACACCTATTGTTTGTTCCTTTCGCATCTATTTATGTTTTGGATCACGGCCTCCACAATATGATCCAAATGTTCGGGGGTCAGAGCCTGATGACAGGGTAAGAAAAGACCGTTGTTCTTCCAGTATACTCCTGCTTCTATTCCGTGTTCTTTCATCTTAACACTCAATTCTTCACTTCGGTCCGTATGTAACATATAGATGTAGGGAACATCACTTTCCCCAATATTGAAGTATGGTCTAAAACCTGCACTGATGAATTTATTGTTTAGATATTTCCAATTTCTTCTACGAATAATGAAATTTTCATTTAGATCTTGTGTATGCCTCAAATATTGAGAGCCGATGCTTTTTGCATCTTCATCTTCAAGTGTTTGCACCCTGTTCGATCCATATATGGTATCAACGCCCATCCCGATCAATAAGCCACCATGGTTCATCGGTAAAAGTTTGGGGAACGAGTATAATACAAAATCACCTGACCTTCCAAGGTCGGACCTCATGGTCAATGCACAATCCTCTATCAGAGGAACATCATTGTCTCTAGTCCAGGATATCACCTTTCCTATTTCCGGAAAAGGTATCCCCCATTCATGTACCACCATCACCGCATCCACGGGTTCACACAATTCCCGAAGGACCTGGGAACCCTGGAAAGCTCTGAGTATACATCCAGACAGGTAATGAGTATTGAAGGTTGTCAGAATCGTAATTCGTTCAATCCCTATGATCTCCTTCAGCATCTTCAAACCTGCAGTTGCCCTTGGAAGAAGCACCCAGTTATCGGTCCCATGGAACCTTGAAATACCATTTTGCCAATCCGGAACCGATACATTCCCTCTACTCGACAGTGAATAAGGTGATATCTCTATAATGGGCGTCAAACCTGGAATTGTTGGGTCGAATCGGGATACCTTATCTTCTTTATCGTTCATATTGACCT
Source organism: Thermoplasmatota archaeon (assembly GCA_016928095.1). GTDB lineage: Archaea > Thermoplasmatota > Penumbrarchaeia > Penumbrarchaeales > Penumbrarchaeaceae > JAFGLL01. Next base: position 851 of record JAFGLL010000084.1, on the reverse strand, counting down.
TTTCTTCCATTTTATTGCATCCTTTTATGCAACGTGTTCCTCATCACGCATCTCGCACCCATCCGGTACTTGAACGCCACAAGAGGTTGGTTGAGGTCCATGGGGTTGGAGGATGCGGTATCCTGGTTGACCCCGATATCGAAGTAGATGAAGCCGTTCTCGTGCCCCCATCTGATGACCTCGTGAAGGACGAGATTGATGGTTCGGAGCTCCTGATAGGCATAATCCTGTGCTATGTAGAAATCTATCAGGGTCCTGTCGTTGCATACGAATATAAGACTTCCCCCGATGACCTTCCCCTCCAATTTGGCCAGGAACAGTTTCATCTTCCCCGGGAAAAGTCCATCCAATCTCTTCAACTCATCAAGTGTATGTGTGGGGGCCAGATTGAACTTCTTCTTGTTCTCCACAAGGATGGGGTGGAAGGTATCGAAATCGTTCTCGATCTCCACCTTGATATTGCTCTTCATGGCCTTCCTCACAGCATTCCTGGCCTTCTTATCATAATGCTCGAGGTCGAATGTCCTCCTGAGGTCCACGACACTGGAATAAAGGTGTACCTCATAATCGAACCCCCGATGAAGAAGTGCATATTCGATGTTCTGCGTCACCACATCGTAATATACCGAGAGGGGGGGAGTGAGAAAGATCTCCTTGATCCCACTATCCTTTGCGTGATCCATAAAACGATCGACGATCTCCTCTGCCGTATCATACGATATATCCTTGGTGACGAAACTCCCGAAACTGGCTCCCGATGGTGAGCGGAACACACCATTCCTTAATTGTCCTGGCAGGACGGCAAAGATGTTGCTGTCCTTTTCAAATATCAGATGATGGAAGTCGAATCT
>JAFGLL010000004.1 GCA_016928095.1 Thermoplasmatota archaeon | reverse complement strand
GTGTTTACGGGTCATCGCTCCAGTCATTCATCACGGTCCGAGCGTCCTCGGCCCTCAGCAGACCCGTTCGATATCATCCTCGTAACTGGAGCCCGTTGTGCTACCAGGTTACACCATGCTCCCAGAATGGTTCAGGACTACCAGGTGATGCAAGTGAAGATGGGATATTAAGTTTTCCGGAAAGTACCCACACCAGGACTATTTCTGCTTGCGGGCGGCCTTCTTTCTTCTTCGCATCCTCTTCTTTCTCCACTTCCAACGCATGTTCCCTTTTTTCTTCCATGCACGTGAACTGCGCTTCATTTGGTAGCCTCATTTGTTTTTCGATCGGGAAGAGCGGACCCGGAGGGATTTGAACCCTCGACATCCGGCTTAGAAGGCCGGCGCCATATCCAACCTAAGCCACGGGCCCATCGGTTCGCTTCCAAGGGGGGGCCCGGATCAGGCCCAACCGAGAGGGCAAACAAGGGGCCCAGGTTTCCCGTGGAAACGCCCTAAACAGGAACTGGGATATATACCTTTTTATAGAGAAAGAAGCCCCTGCCGGACAAACATGTTCCACGTTCGTACGGAAAGTCTTATTATATAGTTACCGTGAATATCAAGGGTCCATCTCCCCGTATGGGGTCCTGAGGTCGAGAACAATGGAAAAGAAGATCTCGAGCATGCTGTCGATCGCCGTATTGACCATCATGCTCTCTATATCCTTGACGTCCTACCCCGTAGATGATCTGCAACGTGTGGAGGCTGCGGTGATCCCCCGGATCGCCCGTTCGGATAATTCCATAGAATATCTCATTATCACAACAGAAGAACTGGCCCCTTACTTCGAACCTCTTGCCCGGTGGAGGTCCCAGATAGGCCTCCGGTCGGAGGTCCACCTGTTGAGCGGATCATTGAGCGGCCCGGGCAGGGACGATGCGGAGAAGCTCTTCAACCATATAACGCAGGTCTACCAGGATTCCGGAGGACAGCTGGCTCATCTGCTAATTGGGGGGGATGCTGAGCTCATTCCGGTAAGGTACCTTCATGCGAACGCATCGAAGTTCGGGCTTGACGATGGTTACCTGAGCGATGTGTACTATGCCTGTCCAGGACTTGAGTGGGACCAAGACGGGGACGGGTTGTTCGGGGAACGGGAGGACATCGAAGCCATCGGGATCGAGAACCTTTCATTTCCGCTCAGGGTCGGCAGGGCACCGGTAAGGACGGTGGAGGAAGCCAACAGGTTCGTCCAGCGTACCATAGATTACGAGATGTCTCCCCCCGAGGGGGATTGGTTCGATCGGGGGATCCTCTCGAGCTCGCTGATGGACACCCCTAACCGTATCGATGACCCCCTGACACCAGTTGACGAGGGCTTCAATGCTTACAAGGACAACGGTTTCAAGGCGATCGAGAACTACACTCTGGCCTACATCCCAAGGTCACTCGAGATCATGCAGGCCCATGATCACGCAAGATATGAGGGGGGTTCCTATTCCGGGGAGAACGATACGTTGAAAGCCGATACTCTGCCATCCCTCCTTTCCAATGGAAGCTCCTTTTTCACATTTGCCGGTCAATCGTTCTACGATGTCGAATACCCGGTCTCACCGCTACTGGCCTATTCTCTTGCGCACTGGTTCGATGACAGCGGCACCGCCACCCCGCCATCACTGGGTTTCCAGCCAGCACTTTCGTATCAGGACACCTACAACCTCACCAATGGAGGGAAGCTCCCGGTGGTCTACATCTCCTCCTGCGATTCCGTGAATTTCTCAGACCCCATGGACCGTGACCTCGAGAACCTCCTTTATGCCCCCGAGGGGGGGGCGATATGTTTGATCGGTTCCACCGGCATATCATGGAGAGGGGAGGGGGAGGACTACTCCCTTGGCAACTGGTATCTGCTATCCCGGTTCTGGCAGAACTACATGTCCTCCAACAGACCGGGAGATTCCCTGTTCGATCTCAAGGAGCAGTATATCCATCAGAAATGGGACGAGATCGCATCAAAGGAGCCTTTGCTGGTCGGCATCTATGCATATAACTACCTCGGGGACCCGGCTCTCAGGTCATGGATCGGAAAACCCGGGGAGTTCAGGGTCCACGCACCTTCGGTAGAGATATATGCCGGGGGGGACGTTCTCGACCTTGAGGTCACGGACCCGCTGGGGACCCCCGTAGCCGGAGCAGTGGTCTCTGTTTACATGGAGGCCTCGGGAGAGGTATTCATCTCCACCACAGGTCCCGACGGGAAGGTCGAGGTCTCATCCAGCTTTACCGAAGCAGGATCCGCCAGGGTGACCTTGACCGGGAAGAACTACATACCGTATGTTCTGAACATCACCGTTCTTGAAGAGCCTGCCAATGTCCGGGTCGATCCCCTTTCCCTCGGATATTCTCCGGACAACCCGACCGAAAGCGCACAGCTGAACATCACCGCGACGGTCGTGAACATCGGTGGACGCGATATCGAAGGACTGACCGTTGTCCTTCTATCCGAAAGCGTTGCCGATCTCAGAGGCGACCTCCCGGAGGTCCTGGACCAGGTCGAGGCGGACATCCCCCGGGGGGCGGCAACGGACGTTGTCTTCCGGACGATGCCCCTCAGGTCCTGGAACAGGTTGTGGGTGGCCGCGATCCCTCCATTGGACGAGATCAACCTGGAAGACAACATGGCATCCCTTGAGATCGATGTTAATGCCAGACCGAGGTTCCTGCCCTACCCGTATCTCGAGCTCCAGGAGGACCCCGGCGGTCCGGTGGTGTTCGACCTTGGACCGGGTGTGTTCGATCCGGACGATGATATCCTGTTCTTTTCATTGAGCGGAGAGGCACCGGAGTGGATCACCATGCTCGAGAACGGGACCCTCATCGTCCTTCCCCCGGAGAATTACACCGGGATTTTGTCCCTTTCCATCGGGGTCTCTGACGGTCAGGCCTCAGATTCGACCACTATAGACCTTCTGATATCCTCGAGGAACGACCCCCCTGCTCTCATGGATCTACTCCCGTATTACAGAGCCTACGTGGACTCTCCATTCTCCCTGAGGCTGGACCTGTTCGATGCGGAGGGGGACGAGGTGTCCGTCGAGATACTTGGGGCTCCTGCCCTGTTCAGACTCGTCGGGGATACCATCCGGTTCGTTCCATATTCGGAGGACATAGGCAACTATACCGTAACACTGAAGCTAACGGACCCCCTGGGTGCCAACAGGAGCTACACCATTGTTCTGGAGATCGCACCCCCTATCCATAGGCTGTTCTTCACGGAACCCTCGGTACACCTGCCCCCGGCTACCGTTGGTAAGGGGTATTCCTACCGGATCGGGGTAGGGGGGGACCTTGCATCAGGGGCAGTATTCAGCTCCAACTCGACCTTGATCCATATCGATGGGTCCACGGGTGTACTGACGTTCAAACCGGAAAGCAAGCACCGGGGGGAGCATTGGATACGGATAACGGCCACCAACGGCAACGTGTCGATCACCAGGTCGTTCATCATTCAGGTAGAGAAGGAAGATACCATCCCTGCTGGTGTCTACTGGGGTTTGGGGGCCGGGATAATCCTCCTTGTTGCCCTGATCGTTGGATTGTATCTCTGGTCCGGCCCACGGGTGGAGCAGTATGGTCTCGAGGAATGATGTCTCTATCCCCTCAGGTAAACACTTATAAACCAAGGGATATCCTTTTTCCTATGTCAGGGGAACCGAGAGTGTTGGGGACGAATTTCGCTGCATTACTGATGGCGGTCCTGTTGTTCTCGGGGTCGTATATGGGTCTCAAGGATGGGGCCCTTGCATATGATATGGACCTGTCGGAGGTCCCTCCCGAGGATACCGTTATCAAGGGTTACGTGGAGAACAGCTCAGGGCCGATCGAAGGGGCAATGGTGTGCATAATGGATACTGCTCTTGAGACCCTCAATGTCACCTATGCCGATGTTGATGGATATTACGAGCTCGGTGTCCGGGCAGGCTTTCGCTATCTGACATGCGTCCGTGAAGGATACGAGGGTTCTTTCTTGGGGTTGGAGGTCTCGAAAACCCCGGTGATATGGGCAAATGTCACGCTTGTGCTGGAGGAGTTCATACTGAGCGGGACCGTTAACGGCCCGGACGGGGAGCCGATGGAGAGTGCCACAGTCCAGTATCTTCAGAGGCATGTATCTCCCGGATCCAATTCGGCACGAACGGATGAGCTGGGTCATTTCAGCATCGATATAGCTGGAGGTGACGGTTTCCTTCTGGTGGTGGATGTGGGTCCGAATAGGACAGGGACGTTCGATGTGTACTTCAGGGGATATGAGGACGTGTCCGGCGATATCGAGCTGACGATCGACCTCACGGAGAAGGATCTGACGGTGCGAGCGGCTTCGGTCAGCTTTGACACATGGTCCGACCTCACCTTCGTCACGGGTCTTCTGCTCCCGGTGAACAATTCCATGGCCCAAAGAGCGATGGTCGACCTCTTGACGGGGGACGGCGACCTGGTGGTATCATCGGACGAAGAGGAGATATGGGAGAGTATCTTGACAGATGGGAGCCCGGAATTGAATGCGGGCCTGTTCGGCAACCTTGCGGACAACAGTATGGTCCTTGATGGAATACCCTTCAGGCTCGTCGAGGGATCGCTCCGATCCACCTTCGGTAACCTCACGGGTCCCGTGGAAGGTAAAGAACCGGTGGAGGTCGTTATTTCCGCATCCTACGGCCTGATCGGGGAACCTGCTCCTGACATGAAGAGGGAACTATCCTTCAACCTCACTTACGAGCGAAAGAACGAGGAGATGACCATGTATCTCACGGTTCCTGAGGGGTTCAGGCACACCGGGACCTCGGAGACGGGCATGGGGGTCATCTCGTCTGTCAACCGGATCACCTTGGCCTCCGTCAAGGACCCATACCCGGGGGACGGGGTCGAGAACGAGAGGGTCACTCTTACGTTCCATGAGGATACCTTTCAGGCCATCATCGTCTTTGCCGGAACGTTCTATGAGGGGGAAGAGGCAAACCTCACCCTGGACCTGACGGACCATCTTCCCGATAATTCATATCGGGTGTCATGGAGCATCAACAGGGCGGGGATCAGGTCGGGTGAGGCAACATTTCTGAAGTGGGTATTCCCGGATGACGGGCTCTATGAGGTCGGGGTCGAGGTCAACGACACATATTCCAGGACGACCTGGTACGAGATGACGGTAGTGGTATTGAACAGGGCTCCCGGGGTGACCATCGAGATCATCGGCGGAACGAACAGGACGTTCCACGAGGGAGACTCCGTGGAGCTCCTGGTCGATGCATCCGATGTGGAGGATGACCCGCTCACTCTGGAATGGGCCATGAACGGTCTGTTCGGAACCCCCGTGAACTATTCCCGTGAGGTATCGATGATGTCATACGTCATCCCCGATGATGGGGCCGTGTCATTCCAGGCACGGGTCAGAGATGATGATGGCGGCAGCGATATTGCGTCCGTCGCCCTTGTCGCCCTGAACGTCCCCCCTTCTTTCGGTCACAGCATTTTCGAGAATGGCCTGTCCGGAGACCTTGATGTGGTCCAGGGTGAGAACGTCACCATATCGGTCCACGATGTGACGGATGCTTCCGAACTGGATACCCCGAGTATCGAATGGACAATACCGGAGGAGGGTCTGGACAGCCATCTGTTCGATCAAGCCCACTCACTTGCAGCAATATTCATCGAGATCGGGAACTACAATATTACCATCAACGTTTCGGATGAGGACGGAGGCCATACCGTCCGGGTCCTCCATTTCAGGGTGGAGGAGAACTACTCGTTCGATCAGGATGGTGACGGGACCCCAAAATGGTGGGAGAATGGATACGACCTTTCCGATACGGACCCCGCCGATGCCCTTCTTGATCCGGATTCGGACGGATCGACGAACATGGAGGAGTACGAAATGGGGACCGATCCCAGGAACAGCGACACGGATAATGACGGGGTCCCCGACAGATGGGACGGATACCCTCTTGACAAGGATAGGTACGAAAGGGATTCCGATGGGGACGGCCACTACGACTGGGACGAGGTGCAGGCAGGTACAGATCCGTTTGACAAAGGGGACCACCCCGGGAAGAATGGAGGCCCAATCAATGAGAACCTCCTGCTATGGACCATACTGACCATCACAGGTATCCTTCTGGTGGCCGGTTCGGTCATGGTCATGGCCTCACGATCGGCCCGAAAAGGAATGGAGTACGAGGAATGATACCCTCAATCACGCAATCCGAGCGCTTCGATCATAACAAGGGCGGAAAGGGGGAGGTTCGAGACCTCGACCGTTATCCTGGCGGGTGGGTCGTCCTCGAAAAAGGAGCCATAGACCCCGTTGAACCTCTGGAAATCCTTCATATCCTTCAGGCTGACGGACATCCTGACCACCAGGTCCAGGGAGGACCCGGCAGCATCCAGAATGGCGGCGATGTTCTCCATCGCCTGCCTGGTCTGCTCCTCTATCGTCACGCCCGCAAGCTTGCCCGTTGACGGGTCGATCCCAAGTTGTCCCGAGAGGAAGATCAGCGGCCCGGTTGCGACGGCTTGCGAGTAAGGGCCGATGGCTGCAGGCGCCTCTTTTGTACAAATTATCTCCTTGATCCATTTCCTGTCCATGATGGACCCTCCTCTATCGGGAGAGGTCGAAGCAGGCTAATAAGGGTATTCCCCGTCGCCTGATAGCAGGAAGCTCCCGACCCTTCGGTATACTGGGCCTTCCGGCGTCAGGGTAGAATCGTAGAGATGCAGCTCCTTCACCACAAAGGAACGACCCATCGAGCCGAGCTCTTCCAGCGCCCGTTCCATCATTGTCCTTACATGGCCGATATCGAAGGATCCACAGTTCCTGCAACGGGCGATCGTCAGATGTGCCCTGAACTCCCGCGTCTCTCTACTGGAGCCGATCGATCGATGGAGGCACATGTCTATGTCGTTGGCAAGGTCCTTCAGCTTTTCAGCCTCGGAGAGGCCGAACCAAAGTACTGAGGGTCGTTTCCAGGAGGGAAATGCACCGGCCTCCTCCAGCCTGACAGAGAGGCTTCCATGACGATCTCCAACCCCCTTGACGCCCTCGATCACACTGCTCGCCGGAACTCCGGGGTCCCCGAGGAACTTGAGGCTGACGTGATGTCTTTCCGGGTGAACGGGTTTCAGGGAGCTGGACGAACCCTTAAGCTCCCTGTAGAGTCGTGTGAGGATATCATCCGGGGGAATATCGAACGCCAGGAACAGCCTCATCCCATTCCCCTCCCCTCCAGGAACCGCCTTGCCTGCTCCCGGAGGTCCTCCAGACCATCCTCGTTCACCAGCACGATGTCAGCCATGGCGATGACCTCTCCTATGCCCCACCCTAGCTCTCTTTTATCCCGCTGGTCGAAGGTCCTCCTATCGGCGGGGTCATCGCTCCGCTTCCTCAGCTTCAACCTCTCGAACCTCACACGAGGAGAGGAATGGAGCGCGAGCACCATGAATTCCTCCCCCCATCGCGTCCTGAACAGCTCCTTCTCATTTACGCTCCTCAGGCCGTCGATCAGGACCAGCTCGTTATCGGGTCCGATCCCGGCCTCTACCACATGGACAAGCCTCCTTGCCCAGATGTCCTGGCCGTGCTTTTTCCTCTCCATATCCGCATAGATGCCTGTTCCGATGGGGTCTTGGTCCGGTTGGTATTGTTGAAAATGGTACCGGACCACATCTCCCATGGAGAAGACCGGTATACCCTGGACCTTCGCTATCTCGGTCAGTTCTCCCTTTCCGCATCCGGGCATTCCGCAAATTGCCACTATCCTCATCAGAACACCTTGACCTATTGCTGCTTTCCCCCATCGACCGGTGCATAGAAATAATCTATCCCCCGGGGTCATCAGGGCTTCAAAATGTACAAAGACGACATGGTCCGGAAAACATATAAAAAGGGAGGGGGGTGAAAGTAAAGGACGTAGCTAGGCAACCTGGCCCGATCCCGTTAAGGGGGTAAGTATCTTCACACGACCCTCATCAGTTAAATATGAAGAAAGCAAAATTGCAAAAAAGATTTATAATCCAAAACCGTTAGTCAGTTTCGTCCTTATCCATTATCGGGCTGGTACCGGTGAAGAATCCTATAGAGGTGCATACAATGAGAGAACTGTTTAGAAAGTCTCTTAGTCTGGCTGTGATCATTATAATGGTGGTATCCGGGTTCCTGGTCCTCAGTGTTCTCGCAGGAGAAGAATCCTCCGTGGATGCTGTCCAGGCCCCCGCTTTCGACAAATTCGGTTATACCTGGGTGGACTCGCTAACTCCGGAACCGAAGATAGACTACGAATGGATAGATGCCACCAAGGAGGGCGAGTATCTCCCGGACGTATGGTCCTATTACAGTTCCAACACCAATCAGAAGTACAAGCTGCCCTTCCAGTTCCCCTTCTACGGGCAGTATTTCGACGAGGTGATGATCCATGCGTCGGGGTTCATTGATTTCGCTCCTTATTATACGGATTATTCAGGTTATTCAACGAACATACCCTCCACCTCCTATGCCAACGGGATGATCGCGGTGTGCTGGGGGCCGATAGGGAGCTACTATTCCTATGGCCGGGGGAACTTCAAGATCTTTGCCCTCCAGGGGCAGTCCGCCGGCGACAGATGGGTGTGCTTCGAATGGTACAAGGCCTACGCACCCGGTTCCTACACGAACAACGGCGACGACTACACGATCACGTTCGAATGCATAATCTTCGAATCCGGGGTCATCAAGATACAGTTCCAGGATGTGACGACAGCCTACAGCCCCCCGTATTACAGCAACGGATATTACGAGATGGTGGGGATCGAGAACCATGAAGGGACCACCGGACTGATGTACTCCTCGTACAGCACTGCAAATCTCAAGGAGAACATGGCTATAATGTTCGGACTGAACATCATGGAGGTCAAGGAAGCCACCGTCGAGACGGATGAGGGAGGCGTGCTTTACGCCCAACGAAGGGATTACACCATCGAAGCCCTTGTGAACCACCCTGTCAGCTATACGGATGTCAGGGGTGTGGCCGCCACGTTCGGTTCCGGACTTGCCGATGTGATGATGTATTACTCTTCGGATGGCAGTTACTTCTTCACGGAGATAGACCCTGACGGCTTCGTCACCATAGATACGAAAGCATCCCAGGTTTCTGTAGAGGGATCATATCTCAAGGTCGTTTTCAAGGTCTCCCCCACTTTCGCCTATCCCACATCATTGTTCCAGACCCTCAAGGTCACTTGCATGGGTTCGGGAGCGATCCCTTGTACTTATCGTATAGATGATGCATACTGGGTTGAGAACACGTTGGACGTGTCAGGGTCCTTGTATGCTTATTCGTTCGACAGGGGATATCTCGGAAGCGGAGGATGGGTCCACGGTAATGAGCTCTTCCAGTTCCGGGGGGTAAAGGCGATCTATCCCAGCACGGAGATTTCTCCAAGACCGGGGTCCATCGGTTTCACGATGACCGACGAAGCAGGCACCGCATGGACCCAGGACATGGCCGGAGAGACGTGTATGATAGATGTCATTGCGGAGAACGACATGGTAAGGAAGGTGTACAACCTCTCCATCTCCAAGGTCCCCCCCGGTGCCGACATATCCGGAGGACTTTCATATATCATCAACATCGATCCCTTCAAACCGATGCCTCCTCAGGACATCAGGGTCCATGCGGATTCTTACGAGGACCGCAGCACCAGCTACGACGATGATATGGAAGTGTACGTGACCTGGTCCCCGGCAGAGGACCAGGAATCGGGGATACTGGGATATTATGTCTCGAACTTCGATCCCATGGCCGACGGGACAAGGGGTGCCGCGAAATGGGTCGGGAGCCCGGACACCTCCACGAAGGTCACTTTCGACAGGATGGGGATCCAGAAGGTATGGGTCTGGTCAGTGGACAAGGCGGGGAACCCCTCGAATCCCAACTTCGCCATCACCAACATCGATTCCGATGAGGTGGCATTCTCGGAATTCGCTCCTGGCAACCAGGTATGGATCAACACGCACACGCCCATAACCTCCATCCTCATCAGTGACGGAGAGGGCTCCGGTGTATCCGCGAAGGACGTCCAGTATTGCACCTCCATCACTTCCAAGGATGAATATACATCGTGGGTGACAACCAAGGTGGCACGGGACGCCCAGGAGATGAGGATATCGGTGAAGGACACCTTCGTCAACGGCAAATCGAACTGGATAAAGTACAGGGCCAAGGACCTGGCTGGAAACGGCTGGACCGAATCGGGCGATTTCAACCTGTGGGTCGATGAAGAGACACCCCTCTTCATCAATTTCGTGCCTTACGAGACCGAATATCAGAACGCAAGGTCCGTGGTTGTCTCTCTGGATGTCTCCGATCAGCACGGGGCCCGGGAGGGTTCCGGGATCAGAACGGACACCATTGAATTCAGGTACTCGACCGGCGGCAAGGAGATGTTCGGTGACTGGATGCCCGCCGATGTCACGACCTTCGATGATCAGTCGGCCCATGTGGAGATGGAGATCGAGTTCGAGGAAGGCAAGAGCAATTACGTCCAGTTCCGTGCCTACGACAACGTGGGGAATTACGGTCAGAGCAGGGAGTTCAACGTTCTGGTGAACTCCATCCCTGATGTCAAAGCGGTGCTGAGCGATCCATTGAACGGTAGGGAGTATCTGACCACCGAGAAGATATTCTTCGATGCATCCCAGTCGAAGGATCCCGATGGGGACGTTCTGGACTTTTCCTGGTATTCCGATATCGACGGTTACCTCAGCGGTTCCGGCTCGTTCTTCAAGAGCCTCTCACCGGGAAGCCATGTCATAACCCTGCTCATCAACGACCCGGCCCATTCCCTGATGCTCACCTTCGAGATACTGGTGATGGAGCCGGAGCAGATAGACCCCATGTCCATTGACTCTGATGGCGACGGGATGTACGATGAATGGGAGATAACATACATGCTCAACCCGTTCAGACCGGACGGGACCATCGACACCGATCACGACATGTTCACGAACTTCCAGGAGTTCCAGAACAATACCGACCCGACGAGGAGGACGAGCCATCCCCCTTACCCGGTCGGCGGTGGTCAGGAAAAGGTGGAGGATACTGATATCAAGGAGCAGTATCGTGTGGTCACGATCGCTGTGGTCCTGATCTCGATGGCAGTGGTCCTGGTACTTATACTCCTGGCCGTCTCCAGGAGGAGGAACTTCCTTCTCGAGGTGGAAGAAGAGAAGGAGCTGGAGACCGAGGAGCTGGATTACAGGCAGACCATGGACAGGAAGAGGAGCGAAAAGCTCGATATGAAATGACGATGTTAGAAGCCATATTTGGGTGCGATCATGCATGAGATGAATGGATACAAGCCCGTCGCCCTGATCGCAGCGGTGGTGGTGCTTGTATGCGGGTCCCTGATGCTGGGGATGGAGGCCGAGGCCGTCGGGAGTCCGTTCACCGGCTCCAGCACTCTGACATGGGACACCGAATCACCCACCTATCAGTTGCTCTCTCCGCCGGAAGATGAATACCAGCTCGACCCGTTCCAGATCGTCCGCATCCAGCTGCAGGATGATGGATCGGGAGTGGATGCCGGTTCCATAGAGTATCGCTTGACCACCCAGGGGCTGAGCCACTGGTCCCAGTGGATGCCATACAGGGATGCGGATGACGGTACCACGACCTGCGTCACCCTTCGCGAGCGTTTCAGACGGGGTGATGACAACTATATCCAGGTCAGGGCCTCCGATATTGCGGGAAACCCGATCTCCGTCTCCAGGCCTTACAAGGTCCGGATAAACACCTGTCCCGAGGTCATTATCGTTTCTCCCTCCGCAGGCGACCAGATCATCGAGGGGGAGATCATAGACCTCGATGCATCCATGTCCTATGACAGGGACGGTGATGACCTGGACTTCGAGTGGTACCGATCGACCCCCTTGGGGTGTGTTCTCATTGGTGATTCCGAACAGATCTCCTGCACCCTCCCCGCAGGGGAACATACCATCACGGTCATAGCCACGGATGAGGTCAATAACCAGGGGAGGGCGTACCTGACCATCCGTGTATCGGAAGAGATCTCCCGGGCCCGCTCTGGCGAGGACACCGATCGGGACGGCATCCCGGATGCGTGGGAGCTCAGGTTCCAGCTGGACCCCTTGAAGGACGATTCCTATCTGGACCCGGATGGGGACGGTTTCACAAGCCTTCAGGAATACCAGAGCAGCACCAACCCTCGGAACGAAATAAGCAAACCGCCCATGATATCGGGAGCGGTCTCGGAAGACGATATCGAGCTTTTCAGTGTCGGTGCATGGCCACTTTGGGCACTGCTCGTGTTCCTTATCCTGGTGGTGCTGCTGACGATGGCTGTCGTCAAGTCCAAGAACGACAGGCAGGTGACAAGGATCAACAGGATACGGTCATTGAGGTCGATCACACCATCCGTATCCTGGGAGCATGTCACGGTGGCCGCCACCCTCGGTCCTCTGACAGGCGGATTGACCACCCCTGCCGTTAACGGGCCCAGGCTCCAGGCGGCCCCACCGGTCCACGTTCCCGCGGAGCATGTGGTCCTTCCCGCCATAGAGATCGAGAGAAGACAGACCTCTCCCGCACCCATCGAGGAGCCGGCCATGGCGCCGGCCCAGGAAGTACATTCATCACAGGCCGGGAACATACCCCCTCCCGGGCGGTGGCCCGTTGATGGTTCGACCCGTCCGGACCGGACGGTATCGAACGGAACGATGATAGAAGAGTGGATCGATGCTTGTGGAGACCTGTCCGGTGCTCTATCCGGGACCGGTTCCCGTGCAATCCCCTTCGGCCATGTTCCGTTCAAGGTTTTTTCGGTTGAGGACCACTTCCCTGGAATTCCATCATGTTCATTGTTCTACAGTATAGAAGTAAGTAAGGATCCAAGAAGGAGGTATAAAAAATGAAAAGGGAAAGCAAGATGTGTTATACAATGGCCTTGGCCTTCCTTTTCGTGGCATCGGCCTTCATGATAATGGTGCCCGCAGAGGAGATCGAGGTGGAAGCAGCCCAGTCCCCGACAGCTGACGCTTTCGGGTATTCCTGGGTGGACAATCAGGGTTCTGACCCCCGGGTCGATTATGAGTGGATCGACATCACAGGTGTCGGAAAGGCATTGAAGACAGGGATCGGCAGCTATTCGACATACAGGTATCGGCCGTATCAGATCACTCAGTACGAGAAGTTGGGTTTCGATTTCCCGTATTATGGTGAAACATATACAGAGATACAGGTGTGGCCTAACGGGGTTCTTGGGTTCGGAACTGCTTACTCCTATTCGTATTATAATTACGGTGGAGCGTTCCCGAGCGTATATACCTACACCCCTTATGGTACGATTGCCCCTTACTGGGTGTATTACGGAGGTCCACTATTAAATGATCCAAATTCGGACATATGGGTCTACCAGGATGTGACAGCGGACGGGATGAAGTGCTGGATATGCTCATGGGTGGATGTCACCTATTACGGGACATCCGCAGCCGGTGGTACCTTCCAGGTGATCCTCTACGAGAACGGGAACATCAAGGCGAACATCAAGGAGAGCCAGACATATACCTCTTCGTACGTGACAGTGGGCATACAGAACTATGACAGGTCCGTGGGGACCTCATACTCGTATGCACGGATACTGGCGGATTTCACCTCGATCCTCTTCAAACAGTTCATGACGGACCTCTCCAACGTCACTTTCAAGCCAGGTTACGGTCCCGATGAGAACATCTACCCTGCCCAGTGCGGAGACGGGGACGATCTCTACTGGGTGTCTGCCGATGTCTGGATAGAGACCAACGTGGGGGACCTTCAAACCATAGATGTGGTCATCGGCCCCGGCACCGATACGGAGAACATCATCCTGAGGTACAATTTCGCAATGCAGGGTTTCCAGAAGGTCAACGACGCTTACCGTTTGATGTACTTCGATCCGGACCGTTCTGCCATATCATACAGCCCGACCGCCCCCAACAACAATCTGACGGTGAAGTTCTATTTTGATTTCAACCTCAACTGGATGAGACTGGACCTTATAGATGTCGAGCTCAAGGTCGTGGGTCGCGGGGTGGCCGGATCTAAAGTGCTGAAGACCGATGTCTTCCGGGTCGAGAACAGGTTGAAGATGGAAGGCAACGTATCGGTCACCGATTTCAAAGGCCGGGAGCTTAATTCGGGGGCCTGGGTCAAGGGAGGGGACAGCATAGTGTTCTCCGGGATCGTTCGTAAGTATGCAGACCCAAGCATACCTATCGCTCCCCCCGATCTCATCAAGATCGGGATTGAGGACGAGTCCGGCAACACGTTCATGGGAGCGACCCCTGATCTGATGGGGGTCGAGGTATACGTACCTCCGCTCTACAATGATATGGAGTACAGGCTCGTTTTCATCAACGTGACGGAAATGAACGATATGTCCGACCAGCACTACAAGGGTTACAAGTTCCTGGTCCAGATAGATACCGACAAACCGGGTCTTCCGGGGGAACTGCTCATTCGTCCTGATTCCTTCAGTGACCAGTCACAGAACTATGACGATGATCCGGAGGTCTATCTCAGCTGGAAGGATGCCGTTGACCAGTCGTCCGGCGTGGCGTTGTATCACATCTCCTTGAACATGGACCGTGATGAAGCCTACGCCAAGGGCGCAAGCGTAATGGACATCCCCAAGGGGACCCTGACAGCGCGTGTGGACAATCTGGAAGAGGGTGTGAACACGATCTACATCTGGGCGGAAGATTCCGTGGGGAACGAGGGCAATTCCCTCTTCATCGATGTGATAATCGATATGGCACCCGTGTACTTCACCGATTTCTATCCCACGACCGGTGTATGGATAAACAACCTCAGGCCTCTCTGCTCCATAGTCATCCACGACGACCTGACCGGAGTGAACCCGCTCACCATAGAATACGAGTTCACGACATCCGGCGAGACGGGACTTGTGGGCGAGTGGAGCACTATCTCCGATCCGTATGCCGCCAGCGATGAGCTGAGGGTTGCCATTGCAGGATGGTTCAAGAACGGCAAGGATAACTGGATACGTTTCAGGGCCCGCGACATGGCAGGGAATCCGCATCAGATATCCGAATCATACAATGTGTGGATCGATGCGAGGTCACCAACATACAAGATGACATCCCATTCGGAGGACGAGTATCAGCTGAACCCGCTTCAGGAGGTCCATATCCAGATACAGGATGATGAGTCCTGGGTCGACGCGTCCACCATCGAGTATCGTATCACGACACAGGGCCTGACCAAATGGTCTGCCTGGCTCCCATACAAGGATGCGGAGGACGGTCAGAAGTCCGTGGTGACGCTCAGGGAGAATTTCCGCAGGGGCAACGACAATTACATCCAGGTGAGGGCAAAGGACCTGGCCGGCAACCCGGTCTCGGTCTCCAAGGCCTTCAATATCCGTATCAACACCTATCCTGTCATTGTTATCGTGTCCCCCACCTCCAGCGACCTTTACCGTGTTGGTGATACCATAGTGTTCGATGCGGGTGATTCCTACGATCCCGATGGCGACAGACTGACGATCAGCTGGTTCAAATCAGGCTCGGATGGTATGGAACCCCTTGGTGAATCCCAGCAGGTCACGGCAAAACTACCTGCCGGTGAGCACACCATAACCGTGATCGCAAAGGACCGTGTCAATAATCAGGTTCAGACGACCTTCACATTGACCGTCGAATTGGCCATCCCGCATGTAGTTGAAACGGACCTTGACGGGGATGGACTACCCGACTGGTGGGAGGAGAAGTACCAGACCGATCCCGCCGTGAAGGATGCCCAGATGGACCCGGATCATGATGGGTTCACCAATCTGCAGGAGTTCCAGAACAGTACCCATCCGAACGACCCCCGGATCAGACCTCCGACCATTGAGGATCAGAAGAAGGACAATGCTATCGGCCTGTTCAGCTCGGATGCCTGGCCTCTGTGGGTCCTCCTCCTGGTCCTTGTGATCGCGGTGGTCCTGACAATGTTCGTGGCCAAGGCGAAGAAGGACCGCCAGGTGAAGCGTATCCAGACGGTCAGGAACATGCGGAAGATCATGCCTTCCGTCTCCTGGGACCAGATCACGGCGACAGCCTACCTTGCCCCGATGACCGGTGGCATGACCCTGCCAGCGGCGGCCGGTCCGGCACTACCCTCGGCAGCGCAGGAGACCATTCCCCCGGACCAGGCATTGCCTCCGGCTCCGGAATCCGCGATCAGGGCTGGAGAGGTCCCCGCACCTGAACCGACCCCAGCCCCGGAACCGATCGTCGAAAACCCGCCACAGTAGCCAAGAAGAACAGAACAGGGGGAAGCTTTTCGAGCTTCCCCCATTTTTTTTCCATTATATTTTTAAACAATGCACAGCATCTTATCCGGCATGAAGGTAGCACTTTTTGGACCTCCCGGAGCCGGTAAAGGTACACAGGCCAGATATATCGTGGAAAGTTACAAGATCCCTCAGATATCCACCGGAGACCTCCTGCGGGCGCAGGTCAGGGAGGGAACGGACCTCGGAAAGATGGCAAAGGAGTACATGGACAAGGGTGCACTGGTCCCAAACGAGGTCGTGATCGGAATGATGAAGGAAAGGATATCCAGGGATGATTGCAGAAAAGGTTTCATCCTTGACGGCTTCCCCAGGGCTCTCTCCCAGGCCGAAGCCCTGTCAAGGATAGTCGGCCTGGATGCCGTCGTCAACATCACCGTTGACACCTCTGCACTCATACGCAGAATAACCGGAAGAAGGATGTGCGGCTGCGGCGCCACCTATCACGTCGATCTCAACCCACCCGGGCAGATAGGTATCTGCGACCGGTGCGGTGGAAGCCTGTACCAGCGAGAAGATGACAGTGAAGCGACGGTGAAGAGCAGACTGGAAGTGTATCACACCCAGACAGAGCCTCTCGTGGAATACTACAGGATGAAAGGTTTGCTGAAGGATGTGGACGGGAACAGGTCCATAGAGGAGATATCATCGGACATCGTGGATATACTGGCACATATCGAAGGTCAATGACATGAGGATACTCGTGGTAGGGGCGGGAGCCCTTGGGAGCCTTGTGGGCGGACTGCTATCGGTGAACCATGACGTTACCATAATCGGAAGACCCGAGCAGGTATGGGTGCTAAAAAGGAAAGGTCTCAGGATAGAAGGCATCACCCAGGGGGAGTTCAGACCCAAAGCCCTTTCGGGCATCCCCAGGAACGAGGAGTTCCAGTTGATAATCATCTGTGTGAAATCCTACAACACTGACATCTCCATGGAGCCCCTTACCCCGCTGCTTACCAAAGGTACTCCCATCCTGTCACTTCAGAACGGGCTTGACAACGAGGAGAAGATATTGAATTTCATAAGATCGCGCGGCCTCTCATCGCATGTCATCGGTGGGATCACCTGCCATGGGGTGACATACAAGGGACCTGGATTGGTAAAGCATGCCGGGGTCGGGGAAACAATAATCGGACATTTCGGACCCGTCCCCGGGGGCGACGAAAAGATCGGTTGGGATATAGGTTCGATAGCCCGTACATTCACCGATGCCGGTCTCGAGGTACAAACGACCTCATGCATCGACCGGGAGATATGGGCCAAGACCATCATCAATTCGGCGATAAACCCCTTAACTGCCATTGTCGGAGGGCCGAACGGTGTCATCATCGAGAACGAGGAGCTCAATGGCATGGCAAGGGACCTGATATCCGAAGGCGTCCTCATCGCGACCATTTACGGTATCGATCTGACGGATGAAGAGATGTTCGACCGGACCTTCAAGGTGGCGGAAAGGACATCAAGGAACCACTCCTCGATGTATCAGGATATCAAGTTGAAGAGAAGAACAGAGGTGGATTCAATAAACGGGGCATTGTACGAGAAAGCACGACAGAAGTCAGTGGACGCCCCACTGAACCTCGCAATGGTCAGGTTGATAAAAGGCCTGGAGGTCCTCAACCTCTCCCGGTGAACAATTCAGAAGAACCCGTCTATGACCTTCTCCATGGTCTCACCTTCAAGAAGGACCGGCCTGAGGTCCTGAGGAAGGAATTTCAGGTATTTGTGCTCCTTCAATCTGCTCTCCATGAGGACGACCACCGCCCTGTCGTTCTCCGATCGTATGGACCTTCCGGCAGCCTGCATTATCTTGTTCATCGCCGGATATACGTACGAGTATTCCTCACCGAGGACGAACCCGAACTTCCCTCTGTAGTATTCCCTGAGCGCCTTCACTTCCAGCGAAGGCGGGGCCAGCGGGAGCCCGACGACGAAGACCCCCGACAGGAGGTTGTCCCTGTAATCCACACCCTCCGAGAGGGAACCCCCCATGACCCCAAAGAGCACTGCACCCCCCTGGTCTTTACTACGGACCAGGTCAGTGATCACCCTCTCCTTGTCGGATCGGGTCATGGCCCTCTCCTCCACAAGGGTCCTCTTCGGGCACCCCCAGAGGTATTCCTTGACATCCAGGAGCATGGAGTAGGAGGGAAAGAAGACAGCGACATTGCCGGGAATGGACCCCGCAAGGGATACTATCCTCCCTGCGGTGGTCCGGTACATCTCGGCGGACCTTTTCTTGTAAGCAGTGGTGACTCGTTCCTCGAGGAGCACCAGCTTGTTGCTCCTGGGGAACGGTGATGGATATTCGCGCTCCATCCTTCTCGAGCGCTTCATGCCCAGGATATCCCCGAACATGGAGGGCGGGGAGAGCGTGCCGCTCATGAGGACCGCGCTGTTGCATCCCTTGAATACGGGGCCGGATATCTCTCCGGGGTCCAGGTCCCTCAAGGCAAGCCGTAAGGACTCGATGGACCTGCCATCCGGGACGGTCAGATAGAGTATATGCGATCTTTTGACATGGAGCAAACGTTCAAGGAACCCGGCCACGGCACTGACGGGGTCCAGTTCTTCCCGGGATGCCTTCTTCTTGGCAAGATCCTCCAGCATTTCTATGAACAATTCCAGGTCCATGGACCCGTCTATGGTACCCATGAACAGGCCCATGAGCTCCGAGATGAACTCCCGCTTGTCAAGCTCCACCTCGCCTTCATCACCCAGCCTGTCCCTTGCGACCCCTATGATAAGGTCCCTGATCTGACCCAGGTATATCCTCAAGCGCCTATGACCTCCTGCGGCATCCATGGCATCGTCCAGGAGACGCAGGGGCAGTTCCTCGGACTGGTTCGATCTGATGCGGTCTGGGAGATTGTGTGCCTCATCTATTATCAGGATAAGCTCTCCCAGGTCCTTCCCGAGCCCCGAGAGGATGGTATCGGAGAGATCGGAGAAGAGGTAGTTGAAATCGCAGATGAGGACATGGGCATCCCTGGCAGCCTCCAGGGCAGTCCTGTGGGGACAGATCTTGTATCTTCCGGATAGCTCCATGGTCCCGCTCACGTCGTGTATGTCCTCCAGGATGGACCGGATCAGAGCGGATGGGGGTTGTTTGAACAGGGGGCAGGTCCCATCCTTGGACTGCTGTTTGCATAGAACATTGAATGCGGAATGGGGAAGTTTTGACAATTCCCTCGGGCACATGGACTGTTTCGAGACCACATCAACGGTCTTGAACCTCATCCCGGTCCTATTCTGAAGTTTCCGCAGTGTATCAAGAACGATCCTGTGCTGGGACTGTTTCGATGTCATGAACAGGACCATCTTTCCGTTGCCAAGGGCATGTTCGAGGGCCGGTGACAGGGAAGCAGCGGTCTTTCCAATGCCTGTGGGGACGCTAGCCAGAAGGAAACCGCCATCCTTGAAGGTCTGACGGGCATCCTCCATGAACTCCTTCTGCCCGGGTCGAACCGTATCGAAGGGGAACACTTCGGGGGCAATGTCACCTTTTTCTGGTTTGATGCTGGCCGATCCCTCGGTTACCTTGAGGGCTTCCTTAAGGGTCGGTCTTTCCCCGACCTCCCGGGATGCAAGGGAGAGAGACCTCAGAGCGTATCCGGAGGTTCTCGGGCAAACCCCCTTCTTCACGGAGGGTCTGACGAGAGGGGTACCCCCATTTTTTGTCCGGGTCTGTCCCTTCGACGTTCTCTCCTTCTCACGGTCTCCGGTGGGTGTATCGTTCTCCTCCTGCCTGCCGCATCTCGGACACCTGCGGGTCCTGGTCCCCGCCGAGAAGTCCCAGACAAGCAGAGCACCGCAGGAACCGCAGAAATTGGACATGTATCGACCTCGAAGCGCCCTCCTCTCAGCTTTCATACATAATAAAGGCATACAGGGAGGGCCCCGAAATTACATGCAGGATCAACCTATGACCTCGATCCTCATCACTTCCTCCCTTCGGACCCTGGACCTGACATCGAAGACCTGATGTATATGTTCGGGGGTGAGCACTTTCTCCATGGGTCCGTCCCTGTGGACCCGGCCTTCCTTCAGCAATATGGCCCTGTTGCAGAACCTTGCTGCAAGGTCAAGATCATGAAGGATCACCACCACGGTAAGGGCACCCCCGATGTTCATATCCTTCACGAGTGTCATGATGTCGAGAGAGTGCCTTATATCAAGGTTCCTAGTGGGCTCATCGAGCAGCAGTATAATTGGTTCCTGCGCCAGAGCCCGTGCCAGAATGGTCCTCTGTTTTTCCCCACCGCTCAACTTCGAAAAGGATTTATCAGAGAGTTCAAGGACCTCGGTCGACCTCATGGCCCGATCGATGGTATAATGGCTCCTCGGGTCATTGAACTGGAAACGTCCAAGGTGCGGGTATCTGCCCATGGATACGACCTCCCTGACGGTGAAATCGAAACCGAGGACCGTTTCCTGAGGTACAACTGCCATCTTCTTCGCGATCTCCCTCCTGCCCGTCCTGGACAGCTCCTTCTCATCGAGGTATACCCGCCCCCTGCTGGGCTCGATAGCACCGCTCATCAGCCTGAGGAGCGTCGACTTTCCGGACCCGTTCGGTCCCAGAATGCCGACCATCTCCCCTTTCTCGATCTTGAGGTCGATGTTCTTCAGGACCGGGGGGCCTCCGTTGTAGCTGAAGGTCAGGTCTTCAAGGCGGATCACGTGTAGGCCCTCCTTGCTTTGAGCAGATAGATGAAGAAGCCGCCCCCTATCAAACCCGTGACAATGCCAAGAGGTATGGCGACATCAAGGACCGTCCTCGAGAACAGATCGCATAGTACAAGGAACGCCCCTCCGAACAGCGCGGATGCGGGGAGCAGGTACCTGTGGTCCGGTCCGATCAACCTCCGCACTATGTGCGGGACCATCAACCCCACGAATCCGATCATACCGCAGAAAGGGATGCCGATCGCAGCGACCAGGGTTCCTACAGCAAGGATGATGACCTTCATACGCTCGACCTCGATCCCGAGGTATCTCGCATTATCCTCTCCCGTGCTGAAAGCGTTGAGCTCCCTGCCAAAGAAGGATAGGATGAGGACCCCTATGATGACCACCGGGGCGACCACCGCGATCTCTGACCATCTCGAATTGGCGCAGCTGCCCATCAGGGAGAAGATGATGGGGGTGGGGTTATCGATGAAGAGATAGACCGCAAGCTGTGTCGCCGCTGTCATTGAAGCGGAGAGGGCAACCCCTGCCAGGAGCAGGTTCGTGAGCGGTATCGTGCTCCCGGTCCTTGACAGCAGATAGGCTGCCGTTACCGTTCCGATCCCGAACGAGAAGCTGAGAAAGGCCCTTACAATATCGGAGTCGACGAAGGCCACCCTTTCACCCGCCAGCAATCCCAGGACCCATCCGAAGGCGCCTCCCGCCGAGATGCCTATTATGAACGGGTCGACCAGAGGGTTCTTGAACAACCCTTGCATGGCGGCTCCGGAAGATGATAGGCCAGCACCGACCAGGAGGGCCATCACAACTACAGGCAGCCTGATGTCCATGACTATCGTTCTGTGGGCAGGAGGCACAGAATTGGAGAGACCCGATAGTCCGGGAAGACCGGACAGGAGGACTTTGAGGACGTCCATTAGGGGCAGGCTAACGGGCCCGACGGATATCCCGAGGATGACCGTTATAAGAAGTACCACACCAAGTATGGCCAGTACATGCGGCCGTCCTCTCATGACCGCTCCTCTATTAGATCAAGGACCAATGCATGTATCTCTTCCATCCCATCGATCAACCTTGGTCCCGTCCGGTCCACAAGGTCACCGTTCACATCGAAGACCCTCTCCTCCTTGACGGCTGTGATATCCTTCCACCTGTCATCTGACATGATGGTCGACCTTGTGGAGGTCGGCCACACGGTACTTTGAGTGCAGATGATCATGTCGGGGTCTCCATCGATGATCGTCTCCACCGGCACCTGCACGACTATCCCTGTATCATCGGATATCATATTGATACCTCCCGCGCTTCTGATCAAGCCCCCCGCCATGGTGGAGGCCGTTGAGACCCACGGATCCGAAAGGCCGTCGTAATATGTGACGAGCAGGACCTCCGGTCTGTCATCCATGTCAACATCCTGCAGCGAGAGGGTGATCGCATCCATTCGTGACCTGATGTCGTCGACCATATGGGCGGCATTCGTTTCGGCCCCCGTGATGTTCCCGATGCCGGTGAGCGCTTCGAGTACGTCATCCATGCTTCTTGGATATATGCGATAGACCGGGATCCCCAGGTCTTTGATGGCATTGTATGCTTCCTCACTGATATCCAAGGTCCTGTCCATCAGGACAAGGTCCGGATCCGTCATTATCAACGCCTCGGCCGATAGACCGGTGTACGAGAATACCTTGGGAAGGTGGATGGCCTCTTCCGGGTAATTGGAAACGTTATCAGTGGCAACGACACGGCTCCCGAGCCCCAAGGCAAAGACCGTTTCGGTGAGTGCCGGAGAGAGGGTGACGATCCGTTCAGGTTCTCCCTCCAGTATCACCTTCCCCCCGAGTGGGTCATAATACGTGTACCCCTTCTCCTCGGGTCCCTCGGTCAGGCACCCTGAGCTCAAGACAGCCGTGAGCATGAGGACCATGATGAAGACAGGTTTCAAGCCTCTCAAGATATCCGCCCCGCTAAGCAGACTTTATCGAAAATAAAGTAAACTTTATTTAGGTAAAGCAAACTTTATCCTTGAACCGCTACCAATATAATACATTTTCCGGAGGGAAGTTATGGACAACTTGAGGAAGAAAGGTGAGCTGACCAGGATATTGATACTCAGAGAGCTTGTCATCGAGGCACCCAGGGACCAGAAGGCCATCGCTTCTTCCCTGGACATTACCCCTCAGGCAGTCTCGTCCCATCTCCGGAAGATGGGAGAGACTGGACTGGTGGATCTCTCGTTCAAACCTCCGAGAGCTACCGTGGAGGGGGTGGAACATCTGCAGAGGAGTCTGCTCCAGCTGAAAGCGTCCATCGACAGCACAATAGAAAGACTGGAGATAGTAAGGTCGATCGACGCAATAGCAGATGCGGAGGTTCAAGCCGGGGACCGCGTATCCCTCTTCATGAAGGGCGGTCTTCTGTACTGCTCTCCTGCCATTTCGGGAAGCTCGACGGGAAAAGCAGATACGGGTGGCAGGCCAGGTGACCTTGTTATGATCTCGGAACTGAACGGTGTGATAACCATGCCCGAGAGCAGGTTGTATCTGTGCGAGGTCCTTCCGGCGCGCTCCGGCGGTGGAAGCCGGAAGCTCAAGGGCGATGCGGTGAAGTCCATCATCAACGGGAATGCTACGGACCCACGACCGCGCCTGGCAGTGCTCGATCTCGAGGCGGCCTCCCTGATGATGAGGAGCAATATCGATTACCATCTTGAGATGCCGGAACCAAAAGCTGTCAGGAGCACCGTGGAGAGAGGCCTCACGACCGTCTGTTTTGGTACCCCGCATTCCATATCCCGCCTCATAGGGTCCCCGGAGATGATCGGACTTGCCCACGAACCGGTCATCGTTAAAGCTTCAGACCATTATCGATAGAGGACATTGCACCTAAAGTCGAACCTGCACCTAAAGTCGATGATCCGGCAGACATCGGGTTTAAAGCCATTGGCATAAGAATAATGGATAATGTCATTACAGGGTGTTGCAAGCTGCAAGACAGGAGACGAATAGAGAGCCATGGTCTTCCAGCCTAAAGCTAGAAGTGTTGACAAGTCCATGACCCAGTGCTCAAAATGTCAACAGAACGAGTCAACCCCTACGGTAAAGATTGTTTCGGAATATCTGACCTCGAAAACCGCATCAACCGTCACCAATCTAAACGTCATTATCAGGAACACCAACTGTCTCTCCATCGTGAGCATGAGAAGAGGGAATCATATCCGGAGTTTCAGTATCTGATATGTGTTCTCGATGAGGTTCCGCACTTTTCGACCGGCACAATTATGTATTTTTCAACCAGCGTCTACAAGCCCCTCGAACGAGGCCATAAAGAAAAGAAATAAATATTATAAATATCATATATATTTTTGAGGTGAATGTATGATTAATATTATAGGAAGAGGTTGTTTATGTTGCTTATTCATAGCCTTAATTTCAATTATGAGTCTTGGAACTAATATTGTAAAAGCTGAGGAATATCGGCTAACTGATCATCAATATGAAGATCCAATCTATTTTTCAAGATATAATACAAATTTTCAATGTTTTGAAGATCCTGGAGATTCAAGTGATTGCATTAGTGATGTAACTTCAGGTTCCAGGGTGCAATCCGTATGTTGGGATAATAATGAAATTCACCAAACAATTAAATCGGAAGATCCCTTTTACGATGGGGAGGATTACGGAAATTACGAGACATATTCACATAGAATATATGTTCCTTCTTGCCAGGAACCAGAGTATTACTATATTCGTTTTTCAGCAAGTTACTCATGCCGATATTGGGTTACTGGTGACAGATCGGGTGTTATAGGATACACCGTTTTAAAATCTTATTATTCTTTACAGGCTTATGATAATAATGATAATATTATTCAAACTTCCCCCATAAGATATATAGCAAAATTTGACAATCGTGATGGTGTAGATCAAAATGACATTATTCCAATATTAAATATCATACCCGATAATGAGATCGATAATGTAAAACCTACAGATTGGCATGGTTGTTCAGATATATTTTTTTTCCCAGATGAGATGGTGTCATATATCAAGATAAAATTTGTTACACAGGGATCATGGTTACGTTCAGAGGATCCCGAGGAAAATCCTGAAGGAATAGATATTAGAATTTCTGATTTCGATTTTGTGTATCCTTTATTCTCTGGATTGGAGTTTGATAGAGGTGATTCTACTGTTGGTTTGGATAGGAATTTTGGACAAAATGACGTTGTATTGAGATTAAAAGGGGCATCGAATACAGAAACTGACTATGGGACCATTTTAGCCTCGACACCTTATCTATATTATAATAACGTTGGGAGTGGGGGTTTTGGTTATCATGGTATCTTTGAGATCAAATATGAAACTCAAGAATGGTCCAGGATTGGTCAATTGATATACAGAGGTTTTTTTAGGATATCGTATTATGATTCAAATTTGAACTATCTGGGAGTTGATAGCGAACAGTTCATTGACGTAGATACAGTGAATGTACCAAATAAGTTAATGGAACCCTCTCCACCTGGCATTACAACCACGATAAGTTTTACCAGTGACCATATCTACCAAGCAAAATACATAAGAGTTGAAATATTACTAACTGGTAGCTATTTATTGCATTCTGATGGTGGCGAATTCCGTTTCTTTGATTTCAAATACTCATTGGATGATGAACCAGATAAAGGGATAGAAATATTATATTATTATCAATCTGATTACTCGGGTACTGATGATGATCGCACAACGGATTTCTGGTATTCGATCAATTATTATTTGAATGAAGTGAATTCACAACATCTTTGTATATTCAAAGAACCCGTGATTGATGATGATGTAACCTCTTCGAGTTTTACGGGAAATGGAGAACTTGACGTGGCTTCCAATGATTTCTTCTTTTATGATGGGCATGGATTTCGATCTTCTACCGAAACAGGTTTATCTTTAACCAATGGCAACCATATCGATGATGATGATATCGGCATTTGGGGTCCGGAATTGGAATTTACATTTTGCAAAGCATGTAATGTGCTAGGAGAAGATGGAAATGGTAATGATCAGGCAAGCGAGTGGGAAGTAAATGGCTTGTATAAAAACCATGCAATACTAGGATTTGGAAATGGTGAAAATCCCAGGAACATGGAGGATTTTAAAGAATTTTTAGATAATGTTTTTATTTATAAATATTCCATTAGAATCAGTTTTCGAGATGCTTATACTGAATCTGACTTTCGTTCTATTTGGGATACAAGTCAACAGTATTATTACGATTACTTTTGGGACATTGACCAAACAATAGGAAAAGATGTACAAGCAGATGAATCATACGATGATTCTGGATATTTAGCAGATCCACAATATATTTAAAGGAGAGATCGAAATGAAGAAAAAGTGGTTAGTAACGGGATCAGCGATCCTGGTCTTGATATCAGCATCCATTCTGGTTTGTTATTTTGTCAATGAGAATGATAATGACGGTAAAAGTGAATGGTTCATATTTGCCGATGGAAAGGAAACCGATATTTACGTTAATTCCACCACCTATTACAAATCACAGGATGGTAACTCGGATATTGATGTTATGCAGATATATCCGTTGAACTTCGATCCATATACGGAAGAGGAAAAAAAGACCATTATTACTAAATTGATTGGGGAGAATTATTCTACCAGAAATGTTAGTGATTATATAGTTTATAGTAACAATACAAAAATTATTACAAATCGTATAGATGGATTCTTTGGTTATGCTGATTCATCAGCCGGATTGGAAAGTATGAATTTTAATGAACTTTTATCTGAGAATGAATTGATCAACAGATCCAAAGAAATATTTAAGTTATTTAAGATCAATGAAAGTGAGCTGAAATTGGATTACATAGAATCAAGGGAACATATAAAAGCGAAGTACGGTTCGAACCTCGCGTATCCTATTCAGGAGCAGTTTGTAATATACACTCAATTTATCAACGGATATGCGATATCTGGATTAAAAGGAAATATTAGATTTGCTTTTGGAAAAAATGGAGGTTTAATTTTATTTAAGGATAATACCCTGAAATACAATAAGATACAGATTTCGAATGAAAAGATGCCTACATTCAACGAAACCGTCGTCATGCTCTCAAATG
>JAFGLL010000083.1 GCA_016928095.1 Thermoplasmatota archaeon | reverse complement strand
TCAAGGTCCCTTATCTGGGTATGGTGTTTGATCCCCGTTTCAGCTACGATGTCCACATCCTCGGGGTCGTTCTCGGTCCCCGTGAAGCCGGGGACCCTCGCCACGATCGCCTTCAATCCCTTGTCCCGAAAGACGGTCCCCAAACCGCCCCTCCCGTGCTGTTTCATCCTGGCAACCTTCCTTCTCGGGTCGTAGAAGGAGATGTTGAGGATCCCCCAGTAGGACTTGTCGGCAGCGGACCCGGCCGTGACGACCGACACCTTCTGTCTGGAAGCTTCGGTGTCCTCTTTTGCGTAGATATGCGTCATCTGCTCGGATAGCAGGTGCGAGCTGGCCTCCTCAAGGGGTGTCGTTTCCATCCTGACGACCCCCTCGCCGCCGTCGATGAATACCGTCACATCATCCTTGCTCTTGCCCTGTATCGCCAGGGCATCGAACCCGCAGAACTTCAGATAAGGAGCGAAATAGCCCCCTGCGTTGGAATCGCAGATGATGTTGGTCGAGGGCGATATTGCGGTGGAAAGGCATTTCCCCATCCCCGAATACTGGGTGGTCCCGTTCATCGGGGCGGAGTTCAGGCAGAGAACGTTTTCCGGATCGTTCCATTTGGTATCCGGCCCCGCAAGGTCCCATGTCATCTTGAGACCGAAGCCTTTTCCTCCTGTGAACTTCTTTTTCATCTCCTCGGTTACGGGGATCTCCCTGATCTCGTTACTGGACAGGTTCACATAGAGTATCCTGCCAGCGTAACCCTTCTCAATGGGTCTTTTCTCAAATCTGTAATCGGAAAGGGTCCTGTGGGCCGCTCTGAGCTTCTCGATGTCCCATTCATGCGGGGTGTTGCCCGTTTCGAAAGGCCCTGCGCCCTTGCCTATGGTCTTTGCGTTGGTATCGTCATTGTAGCATTTCGGGCTCAATCGCACACCCCCTGCTTGTGATATACCTGCTCCTCGACCTCCGAGATCGGTACCTCCACCAGTTCGAGCGCTCCTTCGGGGCATGCTTTCACGCAGGCGCCACAGGATATGCATTTGTGTGGAACGACAACCCCTGGGGCCCGTCTCATAACATGGCGTGGACAGAACGCTACGCAGGACAGGCATCCCACGCATGTGCTCTTGTTGAGGACCACTGTCCCGTTTGGAAGCCTTTTCAGGGCCTGGACGGGGCACACATCGATGCAGAGCCCGCAGTGGTTGCAGTCGGTCATCTCCCAACCTTCTCCGGTCTTGACGATCCTGAGGGCGGCCCACTCGCCCCCTTTATCGTTCTTGTGCATGACCTTGGAGCATGCCCTCTCGCAGTCGTAATGTCCCTTGCATTTCTCCGGATGGAATTTGATGATCTTGACGATATCCATTTCACATGCCCCCTAGAAGATCACCGCCAGCACCATGACCCAGCAGAAAATGGAGATGGCACCCGAGACCGAGTAAAATACCCCCTTCTTCCACCTGTTCACGTCAAGGTGCAACCTGTCAACGAACATTGCCGCGGGAAGCGAAACTCCCCCCAAGAGGGCGGCGTAAAAGGCCCTGCCAAAGATCAGGGGCAGTATGCCCCACAGGTCGGAGAGCGGTAGAAGGATGCCTTCAGTGAAGAGAGGGGTCAGCAGCTGGGTGAGGATGTACCCGATGGAGAAGATAGTGAAACCCGAGATGACCCCCGTGAATACCAGTGTGCGGTAGTCCCTCTCGATGCCCCTTATGTTCCAAAGAACCATCTTGCGGTTCAGGATGAGCTCGAAGATGAGCCCTTCGACCATTATTGCGATCGCGGAGCAGATGACGCACGAGCCGACAGGGGCGAAGAACCTCATGATGCCCGCTACCAATGCAACTCCGAGAGATACGCCCATGCGGTCGAAGAACTTGCGGGCCAGTACCATGAAGCCGATGCCGAACAGGCCAGCCATAACCGCCCCCATGGACACCGGAAGCCCCGCAATTTCGAGCTTTATACCACCAAGGGCGCATTCCAGCAGTCCCCAGATAGAACCCAATGCAATGATGCCCGCCATCATCATCAGCCTGTCCAAGGCCAAACTTTTTCCATGCATGCTTCAAGCCTCCTGTCCTTATGATCTGTACGATCACACAACGGATATCTCGACCACGTTCTTGACGTTGTACTTTTTCTCAAGATGGGGGAAGAAGGTCCATTGGTCCTCATCATCCACCAGAATACCTCTCATCATGTCGTCCCAGGTGACCTCCTTCTGAAAACCGTCATCCGCGATGACCGTGTAGTTGTGGTTCTGTGGATCTGCTAGCGAGGTCCCGTTGATGAGGTCGCTGAGCTTCACTCCGGTGTATGCCGTGGTCTCGTTGACCGTGATCACGGCCTCGTCGAAGATATCGAACGGCTGCATCCAGGTGTATAATCTGCCGTTCACTGTCAGCGTGTCACCGTCGATGGGTTCGATGGAGACGACGTTCTTTACCCTGTATCTTCCCGGAAGGTCCGGGAAGGCGGTCATGACCTCCTCCTCGACAAGGATGCCCTCCTCGATGTCCAGGTAGGTCACCTCCTTGGTGAAATCATCGGATGCGGTTATCTTGTAGGTCTTTGCCGACAGGTCAGAGACCCCTGCATCCTCGAGCAGTTCATCGAGCGGAACCCCCTCGTATTCCACATCATTGCTGGCAGTTACCTTAACGCTCGTGAAGTCATCGAAGATATCGTCAACCAGGTATTCCTTTCCATTGAAAGTGATGATCACATCCTCTCCGTCATCCCCGTCGTCAATACATCCAGCAAACAACGCAGCTCCTGACATTATCAGGACCATTGCCACTACCATTTTGTTCAATTTATATCACCTCGATCTCCACCACATCTCTGATCCAGTAAGCCTTTGCCTTGTTCTCGAAGACCACCTTGTTCTCGCCGTTATCATTGGTCAGTATGCCCGACCCCATGTCCTCCCAGGTCACTGTTTTAAAATACCCGTCGGCACCGATGATCTTGTATTCATGTTCTTCGGGATCTTGCACCCCCGCATCCTCGACAAGGTCGACGAGAGGAACACCGAGATATCCCTGGACCTCCACTGTATCGAAACCCTCGTCCAACGTGTCCCACTCGTATGTTATCCCGTTGAGCGTGAAACTGTCCGATCCCTTCTCGTTCATGGTGTTCATTGCAAGGACCGTGAACGACCCTATCAGTATCACCACAGCGAGAATTCCAAGGAAAACGTTCCATCTGGACCTTCCGAAGACCCTTTGCCTGATACCGACCGGGGAACCGGTCACTGGACCACTCACATCGATCTCCCCTGAGAAGCGAACGGTTCCGTATGGACTTCACCTTTTTGTTTTTATCCATCCGAAAAGACGGGAGCCAAATGAAGGGTCTGGAGACTCCGGAACGCTCATTTCTCGAGGTCGGGTGCATACACCCAGCCTCTGGTCTCCATGAGCTTTATCGGGTCCTCCGTCCTGTAGAAATCAACAGGGACCATTGTTTTGCATGCAGAGCATGATCTGACGAGCTTTCCATACATGCTGTTGCGGGTCATACAATTTGGACAGAGCTCGCTCCACTCCACATCGAAGGAGGAGAAGAGCCGGTGGTCCTTACGGCATCTCCAGGCCTGAAAGGCAACTATGCCGCGGTTGGGAGCGAAAAGGGGTCCGGCCGGGCCGTTGCCAATGTTCTCTCCATTGACCGTGAACTCCTCGACCTGGATCGCCAGTATCTCCACCTCCTCCCCGCAGGCAGGACATTTCAGCCCCAGAACGGGATGGAACGGCCCCTGAACGGTCCCGCTCTTCTTCAGGAGCTGTGCCTCGTAGCGCTCCCTCCTCTTCCATTCCTCGCTGAGCAGCACCCTGCACTTGGGACATCTCTCGATATCCGGATCGTCGAGGCGGACCGAACATAGTGGACAAAAGTTGCGGTTTCCCATCCATGGTCGAACACCGACCCACGATTTAAGGGTAATCTGGGATAGGTCCGATTTCTATTCAACGGGGTTCAGGAACATTCTTTCTTCCAGAGAGCTGCCAGCTGCCCGCAGTTGGAACCGATATGGTTTTCTCTTTGATCGCCGATGCTCAGGACGACCTCGAAACCCGAGTCCCTCAGGGTATCGATCTGCGGGACCTCTTCCTCAAGAAGCGTATCCCTGACCAAATTATTGGTCATTGCCTGGTGAGTGGGATTCACAGGCGTAAGCTTGACCATGAACACATCGGGAGAGAACAGTTCCGAGATGATCTCCGGGTCAAGATCATTATCGGGAGCCAGGGCGAAGTTGAGTGAGATCTTACGACCTCCGACGAAAAATCCTTCCCCGAAACGCGAGATCTCGGGAAGCTTCCATTTCCGGACAGGCATGATCGAGTCCCTCTGGGATTCTCTCGTGGAATGTATCGAGAACTGGAGCTGGAACCTTCCTCGGAAGATGCCATGGTTCAACTCCCGCAGTTCGGAAAAAAATCCGTCCTGCCCGACGGGGGCGATCGTCGAGATACAGGGCATGTATCCCGGGGCTTCGAACCGTTGCGGGATAGCACATATGGCCTTCAACACGTTCATATTGAAGGCTGGCTCCCCCATCCTCGCGAACTGGACCTTGAACTTGGCCGTTGGAACCTTTCCGTCGGGGAACCTTTTTCTGACAAGGAAGTCGACCTGCGACAGGAGTTCCTCCTTCGTTGGATTGCCCATATAATAGCCATTGGTATCACACATCAGACATCCCACCGGACACCCGAATTGGGATGATACAACGACGACCCATTTTTCGGATACCCCGTCAGAGCCCGAAAGCGAGTCAACGAACTCGAGCAAGTATCGATCATCGTTCCTGTATACCGCGGCATAGACCGTGGCCAATCCATCCATACCGTTCTTGAGGATGATCTTCATCTCTTCTTCACCGTTTGAGCTATGTGCATCGCCGCTGCCAGTCCAGATCCGGACGCAAGTGCCGTCTGACTGAACGTTCCAAGGGCCGCATCACCTACAATGTATAATCCTTTTATGGATGTGGAGAAGTGAGGGAGCTCCACTTTTAGATCTCCAAGATGCTCCGTGAGCTCCCTGTTCGGGGTCCTGCCGATGAAAACGGCAACCCTATCATATTTTTTGGAACCAAAGCGGTAGAACTCCCCATCGAACCCGATCTCCATTTCATCACCGACGATCTCCTTGACACCGAGAGATCGGGCTTCCATAAACAGCGATTCGTTCGCTCGCGGCTCCCCCCTCATCAGAACGGTCACCGAAATTCCCGAAACGGAAGCCCTTACCGCATTGTCGAAGGCCAGGTCACCGCTGCCAATGATAAGGAGCTCTTCACCCTTGACAGATCGTTCTGGCTCCAGGTAGTATAAAGCTCCGGGTATGTCCAATTTTTTGGGAATGGACCCTGTTGCCAGTATTAGATGGGTGAACATCTCACCATCTATGATGAAACCCTCGGGGGCCAACTCTACCTTGCGGACCTCCATGTGTATGACATCCACATCCATGGTTTTCAGATGCTCAATGAATTCGATGCATAGCTCAAGGCCGGTCTTCCTTGCATGGCCTAGCAGATTATCCACCCGGTTGGCATAGATGAGGAGTCCCCCGACACCCTTCCTTTCAAAGAGCTTGAACGGGATATGCTCCTTCTTGAGCTGAATAGCGGCGGATATACCAGCCGGCCCGGCTCCTATAACA
This sequence comes from Thermoplasmatota archaeon, assembly GCA_016928095.1. Taxonomy (GTDB): domain Archaea; phylum Thermoplasmatota; class Penumbrarchaeia; order Penumbrarchaeales; family Penumbrarchaeaceae; genus JAFGLL01. Next base: position 754 of record JAFGLL010000083.1, on the reverse strand, counting down.
GCGACCTTAGCTCTTTCGATGAGACCACCTCTCCGAAACCCAGAGATATCGCCTTGAGGGACGACAGATGTCTATCCTCGGTTGCTGTCGCTGTACCATCCGCGATGAGATAGGGTTTGTATCCGTTCATGAAAGCATCTCTTGCAGTGGTCTCGCAACAGAGATCCGTCATAACTCCTGTGATCATCACGGACCTGACATCGAGATCTTTCAATTTCCGATCCAATTCGGTATCGTGGAAAGCCGAGTAATGCTCTTTCACGATCACCTCTCCTCTCATCCCGGATATTCCCTCATCCGTTTCCGAAAGCTCCCCCTGTACCTTGTCCCTCCACCAGAGGGTCATCAGGTTCCCGGCATCTTCCGGTTGTATATGTCTTGTGATGAAGATCGGCCCGTTGAACAATTCAACGATGTCGGAGATCACCGGGATGATCTCTCTCGAAACAGGGATGAAGGCGTGGCTTTTCGGATCTGTAAAGAACCTCTGCATGTCCAGAATAAGGAGCGCCGGATTCTCAGGTCCCGAGCGCCATCTCCTTTTCCTGTCGATCAATGAGATCCACTCATCGACCTTCTCCCCCATTCGACCCGGGGGGACGTAGACCTCCGTTCTCATCAATATCCGATGCAGAATGTTGTTTAGAATACTTTTCGATGAAGATTGGTGGGGCCGCTGAGATTTGAACTCAGGTCAACTGCACCCCAAGCAGCTAGGATGGTCCAAGCTACCCTACGGCCCCGTTCGAGTGTT
>JAFGLL010000082.1 GCA_016928095.1 Thermoplasmatota archaeon | reverse complement strand
GCCTCGAGGTATGTCTTCGTATCCTTGATACCCTTGATATTGCGGATGTGATCGATGATGTTGGAGGCCAGGCCGTTTGGGTCATCCGCCTTTACCCTCATTATGAAGTCATACTCCCCGAACAGCGGATGGACCGTCTCCACGAAGTCAAATCCCTTCAGGAGCCTGAAGACCTCCTGTTCCTTGCCGGTCTCGCACTGGACCATCACGAACCCGTATATCATGAGTACAGGGAGAGTGCTCCAGGCGGATAAACTTTTCCAGGAACTGTTTTTACATTATGACAAGTTCCGATGCTCAATTCACGGCAAGTACGGATCATGTTGTAACGGTTGGTCTCCGGGGCAACCATTATATTTAAGACAGTAATAGACCCAAGGGTCCGCGCTTTTCAGGTGCGGACATTTCGGGTTCGGGAACTACCTATTGGAGATGGTCCTTTGGAGCAGAAGGTAATGAACAGGTGGATAATTGTCGTAGGGGCTATTCTCATCCAGCTGAGCCTGGGTGCGATCTATGCTTGGTCGGTGTTCACCACACCTCTGGTGGCTCCGCTGCCGGACGAGACGTTCCAGAACGTTATCGGTGACGATATCGAGGTTCAGATCAGCGAAGGCATCGTATTGGGAAAATCATCCCAGATCGTCATGCAGTTCAACAGTGAGGGCGAACCCATCACCGACTTCAACTCGGTCAGTGTCGCGATGGAGCTGAGGAACGAAGATAACGAAGCTGTGAAGGCAGACAAGATCGTTCCTTATCTGGGTATTGTCTACGAGAAGGGCGACCCTATCACGGCCGGCCCCTTCGAAGCGGACAAAAATGGCAATGAATACGTTTTCACAATAGCAGCCAATGAGGACACGGGCATCAAGGGGGTCTCCAAGGCCGGCAACTGGCATTACATCGTGACCGCTACCAGAGGCACCGGGGACAATGAGACAACGTACACATACGACGTTTTGGAGCAGGTGAAGACGGGAAAATTCGGTTTCACCATCACCCAGACGCAGCTCATCTTCGCCACCGGCCTGTTCTTCTTCGCCCTCTTCACCATCTTCGGTGGAAGGCTCTCGAAGAGGTATGGACCCCGCAACATTGCCATCATTGGCGGGGCTGTCCTGGGAGCCGGTTATATCCTTGCATCTTTCATGGGGACCAGTTTCCTCGGTCTCATCTTCGCCATCGGTATGCTTGGAGGCATCGGCATCGGCCTCGGGTATGTGGTGCCGATCGCCGTGGGCGTGAAATGGTTCCCGGACAAGAAGGGACTGATATCGGGACTTGCCGTTGCCGGGTTCGGATTCGGAGCGCTTCTGTGGATCAAACTGTGTACCGGATTCGTCTTCGGCCCTCTGGACCTTACACCGGGTTGGACCGGATTCTTCGGGGACGGCATGAGCGTTTCCAGGGTGTTCCTGATCTACGGAATCGCTTTTGCCGCGACGGTCATCACCGGCGGCCTGCTGATGAAGAACCCGCCGGAAGGATGGAAACCGAAAGGATGGGAGCCTCCGGAACCGAAGCAGGAGAACGAGCAAAAGGCGACGGGAAGCGTGGAGTTCACTTCAAAGGAAATGATCAAGACCCCGCAGTACTGGATGCTCTTCTTCATGTTCATGATAGGGGCCGGAGCCGGTCTGATGGTCATCGGCGTCATACAGCTCTTCGGGAACAGCGCCCTAGTCGAGAACGGGTACGAAAGGGCGGAAGCTGTCACTATCGCAGCCACGGCCATGGCCCTCTTCTACTCCCTTGCCAACGGTTTCGGCAGGATAGCCTGGGGGGCTATCTCCGACAAGATAGGTAGGCGTTGGGCATTCATTTCCATGTTCGCGATCCAGGGAGCGATGATGATAGCGTTCTATTTCATCGGGGGGAACGAGTACCTGCTTTATTTGGGGGCGGCGGTGATAGGCTTCAACTTCGGAGGCAACTTCGCCCTGTTCCCCTCGGCGACGGCGGATTTCTTCGGGAACAAGTCTGTGGGTCTGAACTACGGTTTTGTCTTCTTCTCCTACGGCATAGGGGGGCTCATTGGACCAATGCTTGGAGGTATCATGGGGGATATGAACCTGTGGATATGGGCATTCATCCCTGCGGGGGTCGCTCTTCTGATCTCTGCCGTGGTCGCTTTCCTGCTCAAAGCTCCCAGGAAGAAGAGTGAGGAGAAGGACTGAACACACAACTGCCTTTCCGGGTAGCGGAAATACTACCAGGCGAAACAGCCCTTGAACACAGGTGATCCCGTCCATCTTCAGGAGATGCCCCAACGGGATCAGATGAGAAGCAGAAATACCTTTGCGGGAATGCAAGAATACTCCTTTTCGGTCCTCATCTCCTTCTTGGAAATGATGATACCCCTTCCGAAATTATACAATCCTTTAAGGTCTGAACTCTGGATGACATTCCTGAACTTCACCTCCATCGGAAGTATGTCATCATCTGTTCTTACAATGAAATCGACCTCGTTATCATACCCCTTCTTCCTCCAGAACATCACCTTCTCATGATGGGAGAAGATATCGGAAGGGGAAAGAGAGTATGCGAACCGGATCAGATGGTTCGAAACCACCATCTCTATCAGGCTCGATCTGCTCTCGCTCTGGGCAAGAAGCTCCATGCTCGATCCGAAATGATCATGTTTACCGAACGCCCACCCTCTGAGTGCATGATATATGAAAGGGTCGGATAGATAGTATTTCTTATCGCTCCTCCCGCGAACGTTCCCTTTTGCCATGTCCATCTGATAGAAGGTGTTGAGCACAAAGGAGTTCTCAAGGTCGTCCAGATACTTCATGACCGTATTGTGCGAGCCGATCTCGTTCTCCTTTGCGATCGTATTCATGGAGACCTTGTTGGTCATTTTGGATATTATCGACCTCAATACCTGTTTTGCTATCCTTTCCTGGGCTCCCCACCTTGCCAGATCACCGATCAATGCCCGGACGTATATCCCGTAGACATCATCGGGTATTCTTCCCTTCGAGATCATGTGGTTGATCGGCCCCGGTATGCCACCCGTAACGAGATACGTATCCAGCCACTTTTCCAGCTCATCCGAGTACAGCAGACCGACCTTTTCCAGGGTTTTTTCGATATGCCCTCTTGAGAGGTCCTGGACCATCGATATCCTTTTCTCCCTCTTCATGTCAAGGATCCCGGACAGTCCTTTCGCCAGCTTTTTATCCACAGTCCCTATATATTCGGAAAACTTCATCGGAACCAGAGTTTTATTGAGGACCGCTCCGCTTCCCTCCCCTCTTCTTCCCGGCAACCTCTCTATGGAATATTTCAGGTCTATAGAATGCGAGCCTGTCAGTATGTAGGTCCTGTTGCGGCATCTTCCGGTATCACTGAGGTATTTGACCGCATTCTCCCATCCCTTGACGTTGGTTATCTCGTCAATGAAGATGGACCTTCTTCCACCTCTCCCGAATCTGTCCGCCAACCTCTCGTAGCTCTCTATGGCATCCAGAAGCTGGTCCCTGGAATCTATCATGTCCGCGGAGAAATAGAATATCGAGAACGGGTCCGCATCTTCCTTCAAGATCCTGGACCTTATGATCTCCTTGATCAGTGTTGTCTTGCCCACCTGTCTGGGACCTCTCAGAGTGTATACAAGGTCCTGATCCAGTATGAAGTGCTTCATCATCCTCGGTTCCCATCTGACAACGGCCGCATCCAGCTCCCGGATCTTCTGGTCGTTCTGGATGAGGACGGGGGACCTCCACCAGGGGTTCTGTTCAAATAATAGATTGTCGTCCATCATCATAGAAATGACAAGGCCTTTATATATAACTTGTCAACAGACTGACAAGTACTTTATAAACAGCTTGTCAACGGATTGACAAGTACTTTATAATAAACTTGTCACTGGGAGGCTGATCCAGTTGAGAACATGCACCTTTCAAGGTGCTCCGGTTCCCCACCAGGGGCCCCCATATCCCCTCTCTTTGCTCGTTGGCAGGCACGACGGCCTGAAGAGGTGCCTCCATGCGTCGGAAGGAGGCTCGATGAGACCGGTTCTTACCTCACGCTCCATGATCTTCTCCACCGGTTCCAGTCCCGCCCCCCTGAATCCGCACTTCTTGCAGCGGAGGCCTTGTCCCCTGCCCATGGACTCCGTGGGGCCGCCACATTCCGGACACCTGGGGTTTACAGGTACACCGATGACAGCAAGTTCCAGCACATCAACCTTCTCGAGGTTTATTGTGGGGAGGGGGACATCCTCCGACCTGATGCTGCCCCAGACCCTGAGCCTGTCCCCCTGGACAAGCTGCGAGAGGCTTTTCCTGAAGCCTTTCGTGGGCTCGTATGCCGCGCATGTTGCGGTATTCCCTTCGGGGTCACTGACATCGAAGAAGAGGTGGCCCCCTTCAATGTATGCGGAGGGGGAAGAAACTGATACCTCCGCAGATATGCTGGAAAAAGGGCGGAGCGACGAGAGGCCCCTGACCAGCTCGATATGGGCGTCCGTGTGCTGATTGGTCTTCCACAGGACCCACCTCTCGATCCCCTCCGCCTTCACCATCCTCGAAGCTTCCAGGGTATCAGAGGGATCGACCCCCCTGATACCCAGAATGACCGGACAGGGGGAATGCGGGATACAGACGGGGTTCCCTTCGGGGTCGATGTTGAAGAAAGTTGATGGATACCTCTTCGAGGCCTCCCTGAGGGTTCCTGCATCGACCTGCCTCATCCGGTCCTTGACCGCGGCAGGTCGGTACAATATGGCTTCGTAGGTATGCTCGGCAAGGTCTGCTCCCACTGCGGAGAGGGCCCCTATCAAGCCACGCTCGTTCTTCCACCCTTTCATGAGAGCACCGGCATAATCTCCGACTTCCTTCACGGCATCCAGATAGAGGATCTCATGGAGGGCCCGATGATAGATCTCGCGGAAGCTGATCGGGACCTCTCCTTCGAGTATCACAAGACCCGGATTGGTCTGAGGGTCCTCGAAGACGGAAAGGTTCCAGATGACGTTCTCCGCGATGAAGAGGATCTCGTCAAGGAGGTCCTTTTCCCCCTCGTAGCGAAGGCAGAAGGCACCGTTCCCCCTCGTCTTCCAGGGAACATTGGGGTTGAGCCTTACAAGCTCCGGGGGGGATGAAAGCTCCAGGGGAAGCTCCGACAGCCTTTCAAGGAGCACAGCTCCCAGATAGGTCGTGCACATGCCCAGCGTCGCCGAGTCCGTTGAATCCACCGCTACATGATATGATGTCATTTCCGGGCCCCGTCAAGCTGCTGCCTGATGGAAGCCATGAGGAGGGGGAGCAGGACCGTTGCATCTCCCTCCACTGTGACGTGAGGGGCCCCCTCCTTCAGTTTTCCCCATGAGATGGCCTCCTTCATGCGGGCGCCCGAGAGAGAGCCGTCCCATTCCACGGCGGTTGTGATGTAAACCGCACGATCGAGGCCGTCGCGGAACTGGTTCCACCAGATGACATGATGCTTGGAGATGCCGCCGCCGATCATCAATGCCCCGGTCTCCTCCGCATCGAAGACTATGTCCGATAGCTCCTGCTCGTCCTTGAACAGGTCCAGTCTGAGATCGGGGTGGGTCTGCCTCCACATCCACAGCTGGGAGCCGAAGGCCCCGTCCGTGGGTCCGGGGAGGTAAACAGGGATGTTGTTCCTTGCCGCCCAGTAGGTTATCGAGGACTCGTCATCCAGCCTTTTCCCGACCTCTCTTACGATCTCTGACGTGGAGAACTCCCTCTTTCCGGTCTTCCAGAT
>JAFGLL010000081.1 GCA_016928095.1 Thermoplasmatota archaeon | reverse complement strand
TTGACCTCCAGTACCACAACCAAGATCAACAATGTTTGATTTTTCGTGTATATTATCAATAAAGCTCAATGCTTTTATTGTTGCTTCATGGCTTCCAGGGCCTTGACGATCCATACTGGAAAAATATTCGCAAATTAATGCAATATCAAAATCGTGAATATTATGCTCTTCATCGCTCATTTTGTGTTCCTCCAAAAACTTCGTGATGCTCCAGTTTGTTATTTTATACAATATACTTTACGGTGACATGGATGTCGCCGTTATTATTCCCTCCGAAATATTAGGAATTAATGGCATATAACTCCTATGAAGCGAAATTCCTTCTTCGGCAATAAACGGAAGTAACATTTTCCTCCCTTGTGGTCTACCCACAACTCTTACACGAACCTCCTGCTTCCATATAAAAGGATAGGAGATAAAATGATCTTGCCTTTCACTTTACTTGGACAATACCGGAACGATCCGTCATCCAAAATGAGATCTTCCTTAGCAGAGATCGAGTGGGTTGATAGGATGGCGGGATTGGTCGATGATGAGGCAAATCCCACCTCTCGACGTTATGATGCGGAGTTTCATCGATGATGCGATCGGAACCTGCTCCTCACACCGTAAGCTTGTCGAACATGATCCTTCGGGTCCCGTGGATATGGAGGTTTGCGGTTGTTATCAGGTTTCCTCCTATCGAAGGGGAACTGCCCCCTCCGATCCGCTGACACGCGTCTCGTGATCATCTCCGCATTATTATCGAAACCTTCCATCACCCTCCGCTCCAGCGGGTATCCGACAAGACGCTCGATGGTCCTGACCATATCACGGTCCTCTCCGGTCACAAGCGTGAAAGCGTCCCCGGTCCTGTCGACCCTGCCGGTCCTTCCGATCCGGTGAGTGTATGCATCCGCGGTGTCCGGCATGTCGTAATTGATCACATGCGATATCGAGGAAACATCGATCCCTCTGGCGGCGATATCCGTGGCGACGAGGACCTTGTATGACCCTTTCCGGAAACCGTCCAGGGCTTCCTGTCGTCTCCCCTGGGACAGATTCCCCTGGAAGGATACAGCACTGAAGCCGGCATCCCTGAGCTGGGTCCCGACCCTGTTCGCCCGATGCTTCGTTCGCGTGAAGACTATCACCGACCTTGCATCCGTCTTCCGTAGAAGATCGATGAGGAGCGCGGTCTTCAGATGCTGCTCCACCGGGTAGATGGCATGGGATACCGTCTCGACAGGGGCGCTATGCCCTATATCCACGCTTTGCGGATCGGACATGAACTCCGAGGCAAGGCGCCTTATTTCCATCGTGAGAGTGGCAGAGAAAAGGAGCGTCTGCCTCCTGACGGGTAATTCATTCATTATTGCACGGATATCGTGGAGGAATCCCATGTCCAGCATCCTGTCCGCCTCATCGAGGACAAGTACATCTATCTCCGAGAGGTCCACGGTCCCGTTCCTCATGTGGTCCAGCAGTCTGCCGGGGCACGCGACGACGATATCCGGTCGTGCCCTTAATTTTCTGATCTGGGGGCCCATGCTTATCCCACCGTAGACCGCAACGGACCTTATCCCGGCCTCGCGTCCAAGGTCCCCGAAGGAGGTGTGGATCTGCTCGGCCAGCTCTCTGGTAGGTGCAAGTATCAGAACGCGGATCGATCCCGCGGGCAGTTTGAGAAGTCTGTCCATTATCGGCAGAGCGAAGGCTGCTGTCTTTCCGGTTCCCGTCTGGGCCTGACCCAGAACGTCCTTTCCCTGCATGATCAACGGGATCGAGAGTGATTGGATCGGTGTTGTCTCTTTATACCCCATTCTCGCCACCTGAGTGAGGAGGCGGGGGTCAAGTCGTAGTTCTTCGAATTTCATTTTAAGTTCACCATTCTTTGGCTGGACCCGCCCAGGAAGAGGTAGTATCTATAGTTATAGGTTGGATCCTGATGAAAATGATGATCCTTGTGCGATCCCAGGCAGATGATGGCTAACTTTCTCCCGGGTATTGCTGTTCCTTCAGGGCGAGTTTTGGGTCCGACATGTCATGAGAATATTTCCAGTATCATCCCGCCTTGCTCCGTGATGGAGTATAATCCTCTTCCATCGTTCCTGATCCACCCCTTGCTCTCCCATTTCTCCAAGAAGTTCCTCCTGTAGCGCATGAGGGCGGACTGGGAGTACTTCCTCCCTCTATCATCTTCCCATATATCGTACATGAGGCCCTTCTCCTCAAGAGCGGTCATGATCTCCTTTGTCGGCCGGGTCCGGTACCTGTCGGTGACATCCTTCCAGACCGTAAGCCCTTTGACGAGGTTCTCCTCGGGTGGGTTCACCTCGAAAACGGGGATCTCTACGGGAGCCTTTACCTTTCTGGCATTCCCCACGGGTTTCCCTTTCTCATAGAATACCTTTTTCACATCCTTCACGGTCCATTCCTCTGTTGGAGCGTTGAACGGGGTCCCGCCCTCCATCATCGAGGCCACCATGGCAGCTGAGGAATATATCTGGGGACCCGCCCCCACGTTCACGTAAACGTGGTTCCCTTGCTCCCTTTCCCTGATGATGATCTCCCTCACCTTTTTCATGACATCGGAGAACTTCGAGTAGAAAACATTGTGCTCCTCCCAGGGGATACCCATCCGATCCAGTTCTGAAGTGACGTGGTCGAAGAAATCTATGTAGGGGGGTTCCCTGCCTGAATGCAGGAGATGGACCCTGTCGGCTTTGTAATCCAGTATCGGCTGGACGATCTTGACCGTCTCGAAGGAGACGCAAGAGATGACGACCCTGAGGAATCTCATATGGACAGCTCCTTTATAACGTTGATAACGTGATATTACATATTTATATCAAACCCTGTAATGCGATCGATGAGACTTACTAACAATGCGATCGGAATGCCCTTCGAGGCCTTTCACTGGGGTGCGATCCAGATACCGTTCGTCGTGAACCACCACCTTCACAAAGGTGAGCGGGAAGCCGTTCAGAACAGGAAACCCTCTTCGGAGCTGAAGTACTCCCTGAAGTACCTGGACCACTATGACAGACGGTCGGTGACGAGGTTCTTGGGGGCCGTCGAGGAGATGGTCTCGAAGAACATGATGAAGGAGCTGGTCGGGATGGGTTCTGTCCCGCGATTGAGAGCCCTTCTTCTTGAGGATGACCACAAGATCGTCTTCGAGACGGAATGTGCCATCGTTAAGGCCGTTTCGAAGGACCCCAAGGGACTCTTCTCGGGGGAGCTGATCAAGGAGGATGGTCTGAACATCCTCCTGGACCTGATGATGATTGAGGATAGCCAGGGATCCGGAAGGATGAAGAACGGCTCCGGGGAACACTATTCGATGATGATCCGGGGGAACGCCCTCTACATCATCGGGTACATGATCGGGAACGGTCTTGGCAGCAGTATAATGGACCGTGAAATGGTGGACCTTCTCCTGGAGAGATCGAATGACGATGATCCCGTATCGAGGGGGAACGCTCTGTTCTGTTTTCGAATGTCTCTGGAGAGGGGGGATGAGGTACGATACGATACTGGCAGAGTGCTCTCGAGGGCCATGGTGATGCTCGAAGACCCCGATCCGATGGTAAGAGAGGAAGCGGTGAGATCGGTCCAGTGCCTCCTCGAAAGTGAACTGGTGACTGGTGATAGCGTCCTCGGGGCCGCCGAGCGGATAGAAGGGCTCTCCAGAAGCGGAAGCCTCGAGACCACGAAGGCGGCAGAGGCGGTGCTCTACATGCTCAAGGAAACGGGGTAGCTTTTAATGTACATCTGCAAGGACGAATGTTGTTCGAGAGGGGGATATGAATGGACAAATACAGAAAAGAAATGTTGAAGGTGCTTGGAGGCTCCCTGGTGATCTCGGCGGGTGTGCTATATTTTCTGGATGGCGTCACACCATGGACCGTCCTTATCTCGGGTGCCGTTCTTATAGTCTCCTTCACCGGGGGGATGCTGAGCCTGAAGAACCTGAAGAGGAAGAAGAGGAACAGGCGGGACATGGGAACCATGATCGTCAGGACAGACAGCATACTGGAAGGGGAGGCCGGAGAGCTCAAGTGTCTTGGAACGGTCTACGGTGAATCCATAATAGCGGCCACGATGGTGAACGACTTCTACTCCAGCATCAGGATACTTTTCGGCGGGGAGCCGAAGGGTTACAAGCAGATCATGAGCGCCGCCAGAAGGAAGGCCGTTGACAGGATGATCAGACAGGCGGGGATCAAGGGAGCCTACATGGTCACCGGACACAGGCTGACGACCACCCAGGTCTCGGACCGCAGCGCCGAGATCATCTCTTACGGTACAGCATGGAAACTCATCCCGTGACACGGTTCGTCTATTGAATGCTCCTGACAGTTGATCCGGAAGGCGAAGGGACCACCTCGAACCCGCATCGTATCTGCCTTTTGAGCTCCCCCACGTGGGAGATAACGCCCACCATCCTTCCTTCCCTAAGTTCCGAGAGCACTTTGAGAGCGGTCTGAAGGGTCTCCTCGTCAAGAGAGCCGAAGCCCTCGTCTATGAAGAGAGCATCCATCCGGATCCCCCCGGACCTTGACTGCACCACATCGGCAAGTCCGAGGGCGAGTGCTAGCGAGCACAGGAACATCTGTCCCCCGCTCAGGGTATGTGCAGGCCTCTCCTGACCGGTATAGTTGTCGAAGACATTGATATCGAGCCCTCCGCGAGACCTTGCACCCCGTTCCTCATCAGAAGCTCTTTTCAGGAAGAACCGATTTCCAGAAAGCACCTTCAACCTGAAGTTCGATGATATCAGCACCTCCTCGAACCTCTGGGCGAGGAAGAACCTCTCGAGCGAGATCCTCGGGACCATATTGCCTTTGACCTCACCTGTCATTCTTCCCACGATGGAAATGAGCCGTTCCTCTTCCTTCATGATCTTCTTGGTCCTTCCGATATCATCGATATTGTTCATCGTTCTCTTTAGAGAACCTTCCAGCTGCGACATCGCTGCATGAGCCGATCTCCAGGTCTCTTCGAGCTCCTCGACCCGAGCTGACATCTCATCCAGTTCTTCTTTTTCAGGGATCTTCATATCCGATCCTCGCAATTTTTCATCAAGGTCCTGGATCGTGTTCTTCAGATGGGAGATCTCATCCTTGTATTCCTTTACGGCTTCCTTCAGCTCGGATTCTCCATCCTCCTCGAGAATTGCCTTCCTCAGGTCCTCGATGGTCCCGATCCCCTCTATCGACGAGATCCTTTCGCTCAGCGTCCTCGTGAGCCTGGTGACGATCTTGTCGATCTCATCCCTCCTCTTTCTCTCGGAGGAGAGTTTCTCACCTTTCTTGATGAGTTCCTCGTCCATCTTCCTGGACCTCTCCTTTATTGATCGGACAGTGGTCCTGAGCTCATTGATCCGTTCGCCGATGCTTTCTATCCTATCAGCGAGGTCGCTTTTCGGGTCCCCCTTCCGCAGATCGATCCCAAGCTCCCTCATCCGTTCAGACCTCTCGTTCATCTTCGTATCCAGTGACGCTATCTTCACATTGAGATCGTTGATCTCCGACAAGAGTGGTTCGTGGGTACTTTCGATCTCCGTCCTTCTCGCGGTCATCTTCTCGAGATCCCCCTCCAGCCGGACCTTTGCTTCCGCCTTCTTCCTTACCTCGGATTCTTCTACCTTCAATTCCATAAGCCTTTCATCAAGGTCCTTTTCATCGACCCCCGAGAGCTCCTCCGTCTCTGACCTTATCTCACCCGCTCTCCTCTCCAGCTCGCTCTTCCTTGTCAGGTGTTCTCTATGCTCTTCATTGATGCGGGAGAGCTCCTTCCTCATCTCTTCGATCAGATCCTCTTTCTTGCTTATCATTTCCGGGGAGACATCCTCATCGGAAGGCCCCCTTGGAGCCGGATGGTGCAGGGAACCGCAGACCGGGCATTCCTTTCCCTCCTCGAGCCCTTTGGCAAGTTCCGATGCAAGCGAGGCTTCCCTTCCCTTCCGAAGTTCTGACAGTCCTGACATCTCGATCTTGATCCGGTCCTCGAGTTGTGCCCGCGCTCCCGCCGACCTTTCGATCAGCGAGAAGATCGACCCCCTCTCTTTGTGGATCCTTGCAAGGTCCTCTCCGTTCTTTATTACGATACCGAGCCTTGAGATATCCTCTTTTACCGACAGACCCAGGATCTTTTCTTTGATGGCAATGAACTTCTTCTCAAGCTCCGATCTCTCTTTGACCAGGTCCGAACCGATCCTTTCCTTTTCCTTCAGTTTTTTATTGTATGCATTCAATTCGGATATTATATCTGCCACTTCCGAAACGGCGGTGACAGAGGATTCCAGGTTCCTCTTCAGAGCCTCTTTTTCATTGATATCCATTTCAAGATCGGGAACCCTCTTCTCCTCTTTTTCCCCGAGGTCAGATCGTTGTTCTTTCAGTACATCCATCTCCGAGACCAGTTCGATCACTCGTTCCTCCACCCCGGCTTTTTCCGACGCAAGGTCGTCATGGGACCTTAGGTCCGGTCTCAGACGAGAAGCGCGCAGGGAGAGGTCGAGTGCCTTCTCGTAGCCGCAGATCCTATCCTTTCCCGCATCCTCAAGTTCCCTCATCTTCTGTCTGGCAGAGTTCAGGTCCCGGGAGGTTCCGTAGACCTCCGTCGATCTTCGAAGTTGTTCCCTGGAATCGTCCCAGGTCTTCCTGAGAGCCATCTCTTTCGATCTGGACCCGGCCAGGTCCGTTTCTATCTTACATATAACATCTTTTGACCATTCTTCGAAGGTCAAACCCTCTCCAGGTTTCGTTTCCAACCCCATTTCCGTTACAATACCGTCAATGATAGTCCTGTTCCTCTCCTGGCTGGCATTGATCCTGTCTTTAAGCCTGCCGTATCTCGCGGAGAGTTCATCCCCGACCTTCAGATAGAATATCGAATCGAACAATCTCCTAAGAAGTGACTCTCTGTCCTTCGTCTCCGCACGGAGGAGTTCTCTGAACTCTCCCTGGGGTATCATCATCACCCTGGAAAATTGCTCGATACCAAGACCAAGTATTTCCACGCATCTATCATGGACATCAGTCTTCTTCGTCGCCAAAGGAACGGACCTGAGACCTCCGGGGGAGGAGGGGTCCTTCACCAGCTGTATCATGGAAGCATCCTCGGACCTCATTATTGTCCCGCCTCCCCTCTTCCGGTCCTCGTATTCGAGGATGCGCTCCACAAGAAAGGTACGGTCCCCCAACTCGAAGGAGAACCTGATGAGGGGTCTATCCCCGACCCCGGAATGATCGCTCCTTAGGTTCCCCTCCCTTCTGGAAGGTGTCTTTCCGTAGAGGGCGTAACAGATGGTGTCGAATATGAAGGACTTGCCCGACCCCGTGGGACCGCTTATCAGGAACAGTCCCCCTTCCTCGATGTTCTCAAGGTCCACCTTCGTTCTTTTTACGAAGGGACCTATGTTCTCCATTTCGAGGTAAAGCGGTCTCATCTGCTGCCCTCCTTTCTCTCGAGCTCCTTTCTTGCATCCTCGAAGATCTCCATGGCAAGCGCTCTGTTCTCATCATCCTCCCAGCCGAACCTGTCAAGGAACAGAGAGAATAATATCGAGGGGTTGTCAGCCTCCTCCCTGGTGATCCCATGTTCATTGCCCCCCTCGATATGGAGTGCAGGCTGGTCTATCTCGAGAACGTAAGGGAACCTCTCTCTGAGCCTTCTGTGGATGTCCATCAGCAGACCCTGGTCAGTTAGCTTAACGGAGAGATAATGGTCTCGCAGACCTTCGTACCTCTCGTCTGTCAGCAATTCGTTCATGCCAGCTTCAACCAGAGCGAACCTTCTTCTGAGTTGGTGTTTTGATCTGCTGATATCTATTCTTCCCTTCTCTACGTGAAGTACCCTGGAGCCCTTTTCATGTTCCGCTTCGGAGAAGGAATACGGGATGAGCGATCCGGAATAGCAGATCGATCCACCGGGGTCCTGAGGTCTGTGCAGATGACCCATGGCCACATAGTCGAACCCTTCGAACGTTTCCACTGCAATGAGCCCATGGTCGCCCACCAGAAGTTCTCTCTCGCTGTCCGTTCTGATGGAATGTTTTCCAGTATAAGCGTGTGTGACCAGTATCGAAGGTATTGCTCCATCCATCGAACTTTTTATTTCTCCGATCAGGAATTCCGTTGCTTCCTGATGGGTCCTTATACCCTTATCCGGATAGAGCGACCTGACATGGACCTCGTCGACGAAGGGAAGGGCGAACACCTGCACTTTTTCCCCCTCATGGTCCTCGATAATGATCGGCTCCGCTATCCTGTCGTATCTGCATCTGAAATGTATTCCGGAATGCTCGAGGACGCCCGATGCGAAATCCAGCCTCACCGGAGAATCATGGTTGCCGGGGATGACCACCACCTGGACCCCCAGTTCGACCATCCTCTCGATGAACGAGCTGAAGAGCTCCACGGCCTCCTGGGGAGGTATTGACCTGTCGTAGATGTCCCCTGCTATAAGCAGGGCATCGTAGTCGTTCTCGAGTTCGGTCTCGAGGTCCCCGAGCACCTTTGCCTGGTCCTCGAGAAGGTCCATTCCATGAATGGATTTCCCGAGGTGCCAATCCGAAGTATGAAGGATCTTCATGTTTACCCCTCCGGTAACAAGCCATTCTCAGCGAACCTGATATGGCTCATCGGAAGCCGGTCGGATATTGTCCCGAAGCTAAAAAAACCCTTTCTTGACACTGGACAGAGGTAAACGACAATGTCTATTTAGATCATATAACGTTATGAAAGTTACATAACTTCTCGACCTTGCCGATCCATGATCACACTCCCTTCATCTCTTTGCGGAACCGTCCCCATGTAACAGATCCGTTCCAGGTTATATTTATAGGCTGTATACAATTACTGGGTGTAATGCAAAAGACAGAGAAGGAGGACAGGGGTAGAAAATTGTATCACTGTTTCCCCTGGACATATACAGGTAGTACGAGTAACTTCTTCCTTCTCATTTCAGTTTCCTTGATCATATTATCCCTATCCGTCGCATTGAAAGTATCGGCCGTTGAAGGGCCGAACACTGGCATACCACCGAACCCTCCCGTGTGTGTTACCGGGTATGGAAAAGAATACCATTGCAGGATCTCCTGGATGCCCCCGGTAAGAGATGAAGAGAATCCTGCGGTTTCGTACAGCATATACCGGAGCAACCTTCCGGAAGAACCCTTGTTGTATGATGAGCTGACAAGTTCCGAATTGGTGTACGAGGATCACAATGTCTCGGGCAGACAGAGCTATTACTACTGGGTCTCTGCCCTTAACGAATGGGGTGAATCCGATCTTTCAAGAACAGAGGAGCTTTTCCCGAAGACGCTTCCGGACCCTGTTACATCAATTTCGTTCCTTCCCGGCCTGGAAGAGGCGAATATCGTATGGACCATCCCATTCTACACGGGAAATGCGGGTGAGATCACAGTCGAGCTACAGAGGGCCAGCAAACTTAGCCGGTTCGAGACCCTGTTCACGGCAGAGATGGCTGCGAACGATACATACACTTATACTGACAAGACCCCTGCGATAGGTGTCACGTACTTCTATCGGGTGCTGATATCGAACGAACTGGGATACTCCGAGAACGGAACCGTCATCGAGGTATTGATAGATAGCCCCCCCTCCCGTGTAATGAACCTGCATGCTACCCCCACCCTGGAAAAGATATACCTCAGGTGGGACCCTCCGGCAAATGACGGAGGCGGAAATGTCCTCGGATATATCATTAAAAGGAGCAAGGACATGGGAAGTTTACAGGAGATCGTACGGGTCGATGCGAGAACGACCGAATGGGTCGATGAGGAACCTCTCTCCCCCGGCAGCAATTATTATTACGTTGTGGCTTACAATGAGATGGGGGAGAGTGAGGAGAGTACGGTAGTATCGGAGATCGAGAACGGGTACGATGACGAAACCAACTCGTGCCTGCTGATCTTCTTTGTCCTTTTATTCTTTCCAGGTGCGGTCGTTGGAGCGATCTCCTATCAGGTGGATCAGCGGAGAGTCAATAAGTATGACCCTGACCTGATGGATGTTGAAGAATATCTCTCAAGGGAGGAAACAGAATGAGATCGCTTGTCCTCTTTTCCTTTCTCCTTTGCGCCCTGCTGGTCTTTCCCCATTGTTCGGAGGGAATGGACAAGGATGAAAATTATATGTACGTATCGTGCGACCCGAGAAGGGAGCCCGTTATGGATTTTGATCTCCCGACAATCCTCTATCAGGAAAAGGGTGTTCTGATACGGGTCAAAGAAGGAACAGAGGAAGGGCTGTCGATATTTTACAAGATTCAAAACGGAACGATCGTCACCCTTGATGAGCATGGCCTGAGGAGCATCCAGGAATATTCTGAGTGGGGGGTCTATCGGTGGGACGGCGAGACCGAGGGTGAACTTCAGACAAGTCGGGATGGTGAGATACAGGTCTACAACCTGGCCCCTGACTACCTGGATGTGGATTACGAGATGACATTGAGGATCACGGTATTGAACGGATCAGAGGAGATCTACTGGGAGGAACATCATTTCTATGTTATCGGGGAACCCATCATCATCGAGGGGCATGATCCCTTCGAAGAGATATCGGTCAGGAACGTCCTTCTGATCTCCTTCATTATTGCATTTTCGTACTGGACGTTCGTATTTATCATGGCACGTTCTGTTAGATATCTTTCCGGGAGGGGGAAGAAATGATCGAGTTCTGTTTTCTAATGTTGCTCTTCTCCCCCCTTATCTACTATGCCGTTGCCATCTCGATCTATTTCAAGAAGAGGGAGTCCAGAGCTTTCATGCAGATGGTCGTGTTCCCCCTCCCCTTCGTATTCCTCATCGGTTTCCTCTTGTATAACGGATACGAGGATCCGCAATATTTCCGTAGCCTTTCATACGTTTTGATGGCTGTCTCCGTCTTTGCAGGACTTGGAATTATCGCCCATCAACTGATCGACAGGGACCGAAAGCTCCTGTCTCTGCTGACAAGGATACCTGCTTCATTCCTCCTTCTGGCCACTCCGATAACGATGCTCGAACCGGAGCTGTTCTTGACGGTCGCACCTTTTTCTTACGTGGTCATTGGAGCGCTCATGGGCATCTACGGATACATCAGGTATTATCAGGGCAAGAAGGTCGGGCTCCTCTATGCCTACTGTGCGATCCTTTTCTTCGTTGCCGCCCCCCTCGTCTCCCTTGTGATCTCGTATATCTATTTCGACATGGTCAAGGAGAACGTCATCTACCGCAGGGCTTACTGGGGCGATGTGACCTGCCATGATATGGCCTACCCTGTCATATTCTTCCAGGAAGAATTCGTCAAACCACTGCTTTTCAGCTCGGGGTACCTCGGACTCATGGCCATCGTTTCTTCGGTCAGGAGGTATGTTCTCCGGGAGAAGATGAAAAAGGACGGGTCCATCCCAAAGGAATTCTTTGATATGATGGAGAAGGTGGATGAAGAACATGCCTGAACTCTCCATGATAGTCCTCGAGTCCACTTACTTGTGCAACTCATCCTGTATCTTCTGCTACAACTGCTGGAAGAAAGATTACGACACGGGTCCCGAGCTGTCGATCGATGAGTGGAGACCCGTGATCCAGAAGCTTCCTCCAGTTAAAAGGATCACCATATCCGGCGGGGAGCCCCTGATGAGGAAAGACCTCCCTGATCTCATCGACCTGCTGAAAGAGAGGACCAGGTATGTCTCTGTCCTGACCAACGGCACGCTGCTTGACGACAGGTGGGCCAGGACCTTCAAGGATAAGGAGGTCTTCGTTCAGGTCCCTCTCCACGGACTGGAAAGAACCCATGATTCGCTGGTCGGTATGAAGGGAGGATTCAGGAAGGCAGTGAAGGGGATGGCCTACCTCAACAGGAACCATGTGGATTTTGCAGTGTCCGTGGTGGGAAATAAAAAGAATATCGGCGAGATAAGAAAGATCTTCGAACTGGCAGTGGCCCTTGGAGCATCAGAGTTGCTCGCCATCAGGTTCATACCGGGAGGAGAGGGATTGGAGAATACCGATCTCATGATGGATGCGAAGGAGTACGAGACATTCCTTTCGGAGTTCGATCGGGTGCTTCACCGATATCGTCTTTTCGGTGCCTTGGGAATACCCAACATCCCATGCAAATTTCCGGAAAAGGGATACAAGGCGCT
>JAFGLL010000080.1 GCA_016928095.1 Thermoplasmatota archaeon | reverse complement strand
GCGGGTACCGACATGACCACCCCGGTGGCCACCTTCGGGTCCACGAACCTTCCGGGGAGGATGGGTATCTCGACCCCCACGGGTGTAGTGCAGTGCTGGCCGATTAGATCGGAACCATTTATCGTCCCGGTCTTTTCGACCTCCTCCCTTCCCTCCATCTGGAACTTCAATTTCTCGAACGCTTCGGGAGAAACCAACCATTGCTCGGACCCCACCCTTGCCTTTACATATTCCACCCCGGGATGGAGCCACATGTTCGTTACTCCGAACACGGTCTCGGGTCTGAGGGTGGCGGCTGGAAGAACGGTGCCGTCGCCCAGTCTGAACTTGAGAGCGGTGAACTCCAGGACCTCCGCACTGCCGCCCTGGGAGATATCCGTCATTGAAGTGTCGACGGCCACCGGACCGCAGGAGGGGCAGAAAGGAGCGTAATGTGGTTTGGTAGTCAGCAACCCCTTCTCGAATAGCTTGTGGAATTGCCAAGTGATGAACCTGTTGTAACCCGGTGATGTGGTGGACATGCAGCGGGTGAAATCCATTCCGAAACCGAACTTCTTCCAGTATTCCTCTATATAGACGCCGGAGAAGAATTCGATGAGCCTGTCGACGTCTCCCAGCTCGTGGACCTTTTCCTTCGGGCATCCGTTCCTGATCATGTAATCGATGGTCTTTTCGTCCTTCCTCTCTATCCTCTTGGCCAGAGAAATGGCCGGGATGCCGGAAGCATGGAAACCCACGGGGAAAAGGACATCGTGTCCGGTAGCTCTCTTGAACCTTGTGATGACATCAGCGTATGTGAACCCCCTCATATGGCCCACATGCAGGTAACCGGAGATCCCCGGGTAGGCGAATATCAGGAAGAACTTCTTTTTGCTCTTGCCATCAGGTCCTACAGGCCTGAAGACGTCATGGTCCGCCCACCTGTCCTGCCATTTCTGCTCTTTCTCTGCGGATACGTATCCGGTCATCGATCTCACTTCTCCGTGGGAGAACCCCCGTTCGGGATGAGGAGGTGTATATGTTCGTATTAAAAGAGACTTTCGAGAGGCCGGTCATGAGGCCGTTTCCCATGTATGCCGGTCTATTGTTGTGTTTCCTGCTGCATGGGCATTTAAAGGTTCTGATAAAGTTTTTAAAAGATAGCCGTGTTGGTAGGAGCCGGGAAAATTCAGACCAGGGGTTTCAAGAGGTTCTATCAAGGGGATGGGAGCCGTATATCTGCAGTGTCGTCTGTTAATCCGTGGTATGTGACGATATCAACCCTCCGATGTGTATTCCATCTTGAAGCTGGCTATCGAGGCTGCATATGTCAGTGACCCCATGCTGATGACATCGGCATGGCCGGCATACAGACCCAGGTTCTCCAGTGTGATACCGCCCGATATTTCCATGACAATGCTTCTTCCGTTTTCACTTGCATACCCCCTGATCTTCCAAGAAGCGTTCATCGCCTCCTCCGGGGAAAGATTATCCAGCATTATTATGTCCGCACCCGCATCAACCGCCGCGATCCCCGAAGGTATGTCCTCCACCTCCACCTCGATCTTGATATAAGGTCCATATCTTTCCCGGAGGAGCCTGACGCCCTCTATAACGGCATCAGGACCGCCTCCCAAGGCTGCCAGATGGTTGTCCTTGAGCATTGCCAGGGAATGCAGGTCGGACCGGTGCGGAAGGGCACCGCCGTCCATCAGTGCCCTCTTCTCAAGAACACCGAAAAGCGGGGTCGTCTTCCTTGTCCCTGCGACACGGGTCCCGGGGGAGGCTTTCTCCGCGATATCCGATGCCTTCCTTGACATGGTTGCGATGCCGGACATCCTGGAAAGAACGTTGAGGGCCACTCTTTCAGCTCTCAGAAGTGCCTCCATCGGTCCCTTGACAGTTGCTATGACGGCACCCTTTCCGCAGATGGAGCCCGGGAATACACCCTCGGAAAATTGGACTTCAGCACCCTCTTGCCCGAATATATGATCAAGTGCCTCAAGCCCGGAAAGAACGCAATCATCCTCGGAGATGATAATGGCACAGCCGATCTCTCCATCGAACACGCAGGAGGTGAGGTCCCCCTTGCCAGAATCCTGCCTAAGTGCCATATCGAGGAGCATCTTCTCCTCGTCGGTCAAGGGTATCATGTGTTGCCGAATCATCAACTGCCGTATAATCATTGTCACTGCTTTCAAAATATTGCTCCTCGTTCTGATAGTTCATCCGAGGGGCGGACCTGAACCCCTCGGGGAGGACGATATCAGTGGTTCCATCTCCCCTCGCCTCCTCCAGCTGGCCTCTGACGACCTTCATCACTTTCCGGGTGACCAACAGCAGAACGAGGGATGCTATCAGTACTGCAACGATGATCATGATCGTGCGCGACCAGGGGAAGGCATCCTCCTCTCTCCTCTCCCCGTTCACCATGAAGCTCTTCGAATAGATGGGAGGTGCCCCTTCGTCGATGAACAAGTATAGGTACCATTCACCGGATATGTTCAGGTATACCGATGATGAGACACCGCTGCATCTCTCGAACAGAAGGTCCCCAGAACCCCAGACCCATATCGTTTCGATGCTCCCATCGTAACCGCCGTACACACGGTTAGCCCAGACAGGTTCACCGTATCCGTAAACCTCCTTGTCCGGCTCCAGATGGACCTCCAACCAGAAGGTAGATAGGTTGCGGTCCACAATGATCATCAAGTTCCTTGACACTGCTGTGGTGCCGTTCATGATCCCGTAGGAGATGTTGAGCATGTGCGATCCGGAATCACCATCCTCTGGAGATAAGCTCAGCCTGCTCCCTTCGATCGACATGAAGCCCTTCAGGCCGGTGATATGATACCAGGGGGTCCCGTTCCCTCCATATCCGAAACCAAGATCGAACACGACGCTCTCCCTTTCCATCATACAATGTTCACCAGGGTAGGCCCATTCCGGGAAAATAGTGCCCTCGACCAGAATTTCGACCTCCATATTGGCTCCCTCGAACTCGTCGTCCATGAAGCGTATGGTGAAAATATGCCGGCCCGTATCGACCAAGATCGGAGCCAGGACCATTACAAGAGCATCCTCGTTCACAATGGCCCAATCAGGAATGTTCTCATCCGGGAGAACATATACCTTCTCTCCGTCGGGATCGAGAACATCGAAACGAACGGTCATCCGGCCCCCAGCCTCGACCCTGACCAAGATATTCCCGGGGACGACCGGGGGATGGTTGACCATGTAGACCATGAGGTGGAAGGTCTCCAAGACGACGGACCCGTTGTTGTCATCAACCTCGACGCTCACGGTCTGGATCCCAACATCGACAACATCGGGGGTTATCCTGATCAGACCGGTCTGGTCGATCGATGCATCTCCCGTGCCCGAATAGTTCAGAGAGAATGTGAGGATATCAGGGTCGTCCTCGATGACGACGACCTGGTAACTGAACTCCTGACCAGGCTCCGCTTCCATGTCCGAGATGGGCATTATCCCGGGGGCTTTGTTCACGTGAAGGACCACTATCCTGAAACCAACAAGTGTAAAGGTCCCGTTGTTGTCGCTGAAGTTCAGAACTGCCCTGTAATCCCCTTCCTGTCCGGGATGGGGAATGAAGGAGAGCAGGAACTGACCGTCGATGTCGATAGAGAACGGTGTCTCGGAGCTCTCCACTCTCACCGAGACCTTGTCCCCGTTAGGATCGGAGAAATTTAACTGGTGGGCCATCCGCACGTCGGTGGATGTTCTAAGGTCCGGGATGGGCTCCACCTCCGGAGGCAAGTTGCGGAAGTTGACCACGATCACGAACTCATCCTGGTCCATGGACCCGTTGTTGTCAGTGACCGTAACCGTGACCTTCACCGATCCGATATCCTTCGGAACAGCGAAGTAGCTGAACTCACCGGAGGAATTGTCCAGCTCTATATCGATCTGAGGGTCCGTCGATACCCCGAAGAAAGGATCATCATCATCGGGGTCGAACGCCTCGAAGTCGATGTCTAGCCATTCACCCACAAAGACCGATCTGTCCTCGAG
>JAFGLL010000079.1 GCA_016928095.1 Thermoplasmatota archaeon | reverse complement strand
GGCGCGAAGCAAGGTGACGGGCATCCTGCTGATGCTCACTTTGGCCCTCGCGGGTCTATTCGTAGTCCCCGCGGGCGCTTCGGCAGAGGGAATGGCTAACTTGAAAGTTGTCGTTAGGGACAATCTTCTCGGAACGATCGATGACGCAGCGGTTTACTGTGTGAACGTCCACACCGGCGCCAGGTACGATCTGGAATGGGACCAGGGCAACCTCAGATATGAGGCGGATGTGAGCCCCGGATCCTACCAGATCTACGCCTCTGCGGAGGGCTTCAACCCCCAGAGCTCGCCCAAGATGGTGTACAAGCTCACCGCTGACAATGACGATAATGTCCAGCAGATAAGGCTCAACATAATCGGAGCCGATGCCATGGCCAGGGTGCACGTGACCTTCAACGGGAATGATGTGGAGGATGCGAAGGTCCACCTTTTCGGAAGCGACGGCATCCATCTGATGGGAGCGACAACACCCAAGGGATACGCGAACATCTCCGGACCCCAAGATGAGGAGCTCCACATGATCGTCATGTCCAAGGGCAAGGTCACTTACAGTGATGTCTTCACCCTTATCGGCACCATGGACCTGAACGTGACACTGGCCGCGAGACCCGCGGTCCTGGAGGATTCCTTCATGGTCATAGGCCTTGTGATGAACGGTTCCGTCAACATACCCGATGTGGAGGTAACCATATGGGACCAGAACTTCGGGCACATGGTACCTGTTGACGAGGGTTTCGAAGGTGCGATCTCCCTTCCGCTCTACAGCTCAGTGTTCGATGTGATCATCGAGGCGAAGGGCTACGAGCCCATGCTTGTAAGGAATATCGACCTTGAGGGTGCAACATACTATACACCCGAGGGAGAGACCTTCGAGATGGCCAAGATCATGACGAAGAGCGGGAAGGTTACAACCGTCAACCTGGCAGCAGATGTCACGAAACCATTTATATCCACTGTCTGGACCCTTGACGCCAACTCCAGGCTCTTCGGGACCTTGAACGATTTCGGGACGCCCAGGATGCAGATCGCCGGGACACCCTTCTCGGGGGATTGGCTCATTGCCGATGAAACCGAGGTCAACGATGCAAGGATGGAGATAAAGAAGGCCGGTCCGGTCTATCTTACAACAGAGAGCTTCCTGAAGGTCAACAGCAAGTTCTACGCTGCCGAAGATGAGAGCTTCATAGTCGAGACACAGGGGCTCGAAGGTGACTCATCGGAGACCGGCGTGAACCCGGTCATCACCATGACGACCCCCTATTCTTCCGAACTGGAGTTCAAGGTCGGCAAGGATGACATCAGGTTGGAGATATTCTCCATTTTGGAGGGAGAGGTCGTTGATATCACACTCCCCGCACAATACGAGATCCTGGGGGATTTCGGCGACAAGGCAGAGTTCATAGATGACAATACATCAAAGCTCAGGGTATTCGAACCTCTCGAGTTCAACGCAAAGGTGGAGAAGGCACCTGACGCGGTCCTGGGTTTCGTCAACTCCTACGACTTCTACAGGGTGGAACCCAAGAAGTTTATAGTGAAGCTCAACGAGAACATAACCCTGACCGGTAAGAACTCCTTGGACACTGTCGGAAGCATCGATAGTTATCTCTGGGGAGACCTTCCCGACAATATCAAGGTCTGGGACGAAGAGAACGAGATGTTCGTCGCAAAGGCGGATGTGGACCTGACGGAGATGAAGGAGATAACCTTCCAGTTCACCGCCCACAAGGATGGATACCACAACATAACACTTCAGGTCCAGGATACCTCGATGCTGAAGTCCAATGTTGACTGGCTGCTTCTTATGCCCGACGGCCAAGCCCCCACCCTCGACAGTTACACCCTCATCTTCAAGGAGACCAAAGAGAACGTAACCATGGACGGCGAGAAATACGCGGCCGATGAGGACCTCATCATTATATTCAATGCATCCCTGGCCGATGACGGCGAGGGTGAGATCGTTGACTGGGTCTGGACCTTCTCCGACGGTACCAAGTCCCTGAACGGCGATGTCGTCGAGCATCCTTTCTCGGACCCCGGCGAGTTCAACGTGACCCTCAGGGTGGTCGATGCCGTGGGCAACGAGCTGGAACTTCTCAACTCGAGCACTGTGGTCGTCTCGGATAAAACGAAACCCATGGCTGTAATTAAACCATTCCCGGATGTAAAACAGGGGGATGTGGTGGAAATGAACGCTACTCAGTCCTACGACCCCAGGACCACGGGGAACCTCAAAGAGGAGATCGTGGCATGGAAATGGTACGTGAGACCCGAGGACAAGAACTGGACCGTCCAGGAAGAGATCGGTGACGAACAGGTGTTCAACTACACGTTCGAGAGACCCGGGACCTACATCATTAATATGTCCGTGGAGGACAAGTCCGGTCTGGTGGGATGGGCGGAGAAGATCCTTCTGGTCAGTGGTCCTGACCTTCAGGTGAAGAGCATAACCTTCACTAACCCCGAAGAGAACGACCTGAAGAAGGGAGAACGGGCGAAGGTCTCCATTGCCTACTCCAACGAGGGGACGGTCGAGGTCAATGATACGTGGACCATCAGGATCAGCTTGGATGGCGACGGCAAGATCAAGGAAGAGATGATCACCGCGAAGATAGAACCCGGCAAGACCCAATACTTCAACTTCTCCTTCGAGCTGAAGAAGAAGGGAGAGCACACCATATCGGTGTATGTGGACTTCAATGGGGACATAGCAGAGATGAACGAGGATAACAACAAGCTCGAGACCCAGATAACCATCAAGGAGTCGGAAGGCTGGTTCGAATGGTGGTATCTGCTGATAGTCCTGGCGGTCATCCTGGTTGGATACGTTGTATATATGAAGTATACCCGCAGCGAGTGGGGATACGAACCCATCCAGAGATGGTGGGAGAAGCGCAACGCCTGAGATCAATGGATCAACAGGGAACACGGGGGAAAGGTTCAACCTTTCCCCCTTTTTTTATGTACTTTTCTGTACTATGGAAAAAGAGGAATAATTATAGTGAACTTATGAGAAGGTCATTGACCAGAGATCGGTTCCTTTTTCACAAATATCTCTCGAAGCGGTCCTTTTTCGCCTTGCATATCGGGCAGACGAGCGGGGGTTCCTCGCGGGCAGCAAGATATCCGCAGACGGTGCATCTCCAGATCGGAAGGCGGGTTTTTATCCCGTCTGCTTGCGACACGGTCCCTACCTCTTCCTTCTCTTTCTTCAAAATTGTCCGGGCTTCTTCATTCGGCCTTCTCTCGGGAATGGAACGGGCCTTCTTCTTACCGTCCCTTATCTCCTCATCCACGTAAAGTGCACAGAAACAGGAACCGAACTCCGAAAGGTCCGGGTCGCGATAATCGCACGGGCATATGATGTCTCGGTCCTTCTCGATCTCCCCGTCAGCTATCCTGCAGGGGCATGCCATATATCCGTACCTCCTCTCGTTGTAGATCAGACCGTGGGCGAGTTCCCTGGTGAACTCGATATCGGGATTGAGATCGTAACCCCCGTTCCGGGCGTCCCTGTCAAGTCTCTGGTGAAGTCTTTCCACCTCCTCCGGTAAGATCTTTATTTCATCGGGCATGACCAAGGGCCTCCTTGATCTCCTCCTCCTGGAAACCCACGATGCATTTTCTGTTCTCTATGACCATTGTCGGAAATGAACATCTCGGGTTCCATTTAGTGACCTCATTTTCCACCTCGGTCCTGGTCTCTCTGTCGAGCTGGTCAACGAATATGTAGCTGTACCTGACACCAAGGTGCTCCAGAAGTGCTTTTGTCCTCTTGCACCATACGCATGTGCTGATCGCGTAAAGCTTGATCTCTCCTCTGTCATCTCCATCCACATCCGTCAGTCCGAACATTGCACGACCTCCATCCTGTCATTCTATTCTGATTATCGATAGGACCCTGGTATAAATCGATTTTCCCATAAGTGAGAGAAGATAAGCAGCCCCCATCAATATGACGATCGTGGCTCCCGGGGGTGTGTCAAGTTCTATGGAGATGAGGTTTCCTGCGGTGGTGATGATGACCCCGAGACCGGATGATGCGAGCATCATCATGGATAGTCTTTTGGTGAAGAGATTGGAAATGGCCGCTGGAATGGTGAGCATGGCAAGGACAAGGACCACGCCTACGATCTTGATCAGTATGGTCACTGTCAAGGCTATCATTATCAGGATTGCGGTGTTCAGCACCGTGACGTTGATGCCGGAGATGCGTGCGAACTCCTCGTCGAATGCAAGGATCTCGGTGTCCTTGAAAAGGAACAGTATGAAGATGTAGATGATACAGAGGATGGCTCCGATGACCACAAGGTCCGAGGTCGAGGTAAGGAGGATGTTGCCAAAAAGGATGGCTTCGAAGGAGAGGACCCGAATATTGTTGCGGTCCACAAGATTGATAAGGAGCACACCCACCGCCATTCCGATGACCCAGAGGGCGCCTATGGTGGAATCCTCCCTGTAACGTCTCTTGATGGGTTCCGAGCCCAGAAGAAGTGCTGCACCTGTTGCGAACAGGACGGCCCCAAGCATAGGGTCGAACCACGTGAGGCCGAGGTGCTGCATGTAGTATGCAAAACCTATTCCCCCGAAGGAAGAGTGTGAAATGCCGCCAGCCATGAAGACGTTCCTCCTCACCACGACAAGCGTTCCTATGACGCCGCAGGCAAGCGATGCCAGGATCCCTGCAATGAGCATCCTCTGAACGAATGGGACATCGAGGTAATCAACAAGATCGAGCATCGTTGATAACCCCCTATCCACCGTGATCATGAGGCGGAAGCACCCGGTGGGGGACTCCGTGAGCTATAAGGTCCACCGGGCACTGGTAGGCCCTCTCGAGCATGTCCGCTGTGATGTTCTGATCGTTGTTCGTGAAAAGGTGCCTGTTGAGGCATGCGACGGTCCCCACATGCGATGATATGATACCGATATCATGGGTCACAAGGATTATCGTCATATCCTTGTTCAGTTCCGTCAGGAGTTTGTAGATGGATTCCTCGATCGTTGCATCCACTGATGCGGTCGGCTCATCAAGGAGCAGCATCCGTGGTTCCGATGCAAGGGCTCTGGCAATGAACACTCTCTGCTTCTGCCCTCCTGAAAGAGCATTGATATGCCTGTCGATGTGCTCTTGCATATCTACCTTGGAGAGGGAATCCTTCACCACCTCGAGATCCCTTCCCGAATACCAGGGTCGTACACCCTTCGATCTCCTGCGCCCCATCATTACGACGTTCTGGACCGTTATAGGGAAATCCTTGTCGAATGAGGAATACTGCGGGACATAACCCACGAACTTTCTACCCCTGGAAGGGTCGAAACCGTAAACCCTTATGGATCCTTTTGCAGGCTGTATCAATCCGAGTATCGCCTTGAGCAGTGTGGATTTACCCCCACCGTTGGGACCGATCAACCCGAAGAAATCGCCGTGCTCCACTTTCAGATCTATGTCCTTTATTATCATCTCTCCGTCATACCCGGCTGAAAGGTTCTCGATCTTCAGAGCCACCTCATTCTTCATCATGCGAACACATCCCTTCAGGTCAATTTCCCTCTCCCTTATCGAACCCTTCGACCATATCCCCTGTCACCTTGCGGATGTTCTCGATATAGTCCCCGGCAAGAGGGTCAACGGTCACCACTTTTCCTCCGATAGCATCCGCTATCTGCTGTACTATCGAGGTGTCGAACTGGGGCTCGACGAAGATGACCGTGATATTGTTGTTGCGAGCCTGTTCTATCAATGAGGCAATACCCTGGGGGCCAGGCTCTTTTCCCCCTTCCTCCACCGACATCTGGGTAAGGTTGAATGAATCGGCGAAGTACCCCCAGGCCGGGTGATATGTCAAGAACGCCTTCCTCCCATATGGGGATAGGTTCTGACGGGCATATCCAATAACGGACACAAGGTCATCCACGTAGGAAGCATGGTTGACCCTGAAGAGTTCCTCTTTGTCCGGGTCCTCGGAGATCAAGGCCTCAAGGACCGTATCTGCCATTACAAGCATGTTCACCGGGTCGAGCCAGACATGAGGATCGGTCCCGGTGTGATCATCATGTTCAGCCTCATTGTGCTCATCTTTGACACCATGGTCCTCATAGGAGACCACATCTATCCCTTCGGACATGTCTATGACCTTCATTCCTCTGTTCGTTTCAATGATCGTATCCATATTGAGCTCCTCGAACTCGATCCCTGACCCCATCTTGAAATAGATATCAGCCCTGGCGACCTTGAGCAATTGGCTAGGGTTGGGGGAGAAAGTATGCGGGTCCATGTTCTGCGGTACCATGAGTATGACCTCGATATCAGCTCCGGCTATCCGTTCCACGATCTCCCTCTGGGGTGCTATCGATACGACTACAAGGTCCAGTTCATCCCCTCCGTCATTGATGCATCCGGTTATGGCAGCCATCAAGATGGCCGATAACAGCAATAAGGTCGCATGAAAAGACCCTGATGATCTCGAGACTCCGGGGAACATATTGTTAAGAGTATCCTTTCATATTATTAAGATTTATCAATGAATAGTGATAAAGTTAATAACATATGGCCCATTTACGTGTATAAGTTAATAATTTTTTATCTAAGGGGGGCCTATAGATGCCGATAGTGAGCGTATCACTTACGGAGAAGAACCTGGATGTCCTTGACAGGATGCAGAGAGCACTCGGTCTTTCGGGAAGGAGCGAGGCGGTTCGAGCATGTCTCAGGACAGCTGAGGATGAGATAAGGGACCGGGAAGTCCTGACAGGCAACGTAGAAGGTGTTCTCATGATCGTCCATGAATCCCACCGTGACTGGGACCTTGACGATATAAGGCACAGTTTCCAGGGTATTATCACCACCCAGATACATTCACATCTCAGGAACGAGAAGTGTCTTGAGGTCTTCATAGTCAATGGAGATTCCGCCACTCTGAAAGAGATGATCTTCCGTTTCAGGGGCAAGGACGAGCTGGATTACGTGAAGTTCATCAGGTCCTGAGACGTCAATATCTATGGGCGGACCCATCCCATCTCGAGGTAGGCAGGGCCGGCCCCGGTATGGTGAGGCTCCGGCATTCCCGATGGTTCAAAGGAGAAGAGGAACCTCTTTCTGACGGAATGGCTCAATCTGAGGGGCCTTGACAGCTCCTCCCATGTAAAATTCTGGTCCCTGGCAACGCAGTGGACCAGGAATGTCGAATGTTTATCCGGTCTCCTCTCGGTGTAGGCCCTGAAATGGGCCCCGTATTTGAAGCCGGTCCGGACGGACCATCCTCGCCTCCTAAGGTCGAGGTAGGTCCGGTATTTCTGATCGTTCGGTCCGCCATGGTCGCCTGCAAGCATCCTGTCCTCCTCTGGCGATATTATCAGTGTCTCACCCAGAGGGGTCCCCAGAAAGTCGTGTTCGTGCAGATCCTTAAGTTCCTTACCATGAAGTATCGCGCCTCCGCTTCCGATCCCTATCCTGGACCATTCGGAGATATCGCTGTCAAGGGTAAGGTTAGGTCCGGGTTCCGTTTGGAGAGATGTTCGGATATGGTAGTATGTGATATCCCAATCACTGTCCACCACCGCGGCGATACACTTAAGGTTGATGTTCTCCCGGCTCCTTGCCTCGAGCCATAGACCTTTTGGGGTCACGGTGTCATTCTCTCTCTGGACGGTTATCCAGGAATCCGCCTTACCCGTTCCGGGACGTTTCCCGCGGGGAAATGTATTGAAGGAGCTACCCGAACCCGCGACGACAATACCGCGATTCCTGAGGTCTCGATAGACCAGGAAGTCCTCCATGAACCTGGGTTCATCGGAAATACCCCGTCCCAACAGCTCCGGCAGACATGCTGTCCTGCCCTTTCTGCTCCTGCGAACCTCCAACCTGCCGGTCTCCATGAGGTATGCCGCTTCGACCAGAGTGAGGTCCAGGTAACCTCCGGAAAGGGGGGTCCCGAAGCAGCCCTTGTTCATCAGGGTGGAAGCTGTGGCTTTGTCGTCCACAAGGACCCTGTCGTTCTTCATATAGGAAGCCATGGTGTTACCTCAAGAGTGTCCTTGTAATAAAAAAATACCCTTGGCGCGGTTGACAAAAAGTATTTCATGAAGTAAAGGATTTTGTGGGAACAATGGTCCCGACCATGGAACGGGGGTAGTTTATCACGGATTATTCCAGCACCATATCCAAAGGCCTCAACAAGGTCAGGGAGGAGAGGCTCAAGGCCCTCGTTCTGCAGAACCCGGTCCCAAGGCACGTGGCAATAATCATGGACGGGAATCGGAGGTACGCCTCCCAGGAAGGTAAACTTCCCCTGGATGGGCATCTTGCAGGGAGGGACAAACTGGAAGATGTACTGGAATGGTGTGTTGACCTGGGGATCCACATACTCACGGTCTATGCGTTCTCCACGGAGAACTTCAAGCGGTCCAGGGAGGAGGTCGACTCTCTGATGGCCCTGTTCGAGGAGAACTTCCTGAAGATAGCCAACGACGACCGTGTCCACAAGAACAAGATACGGGTGACCGTTCTTGGCCAGAGGGACCTTCTACCCGAGAACCTGAGGAATGCTATCACCAAGGCAGAGGAACTATCAAAGGGCTACAGCGATTATTACTTCAATCTTGCGGTCGCCTACGGTGGCAGGGAAGAGCTGATATATGCCATCCGTTCCATATCCCATGATGTCAGGGAGGGCAGGATAGATGAAGAGGATATAGACGAGAGGCTCGTCTCGAAGTATCTTTACACTGCGGATTTTCCCGACCCTGACCTCGTTCTCAGGACCTCGGGAGAGGTCAGGATATCCAACTTCCTCCTCTGGCAGCTGGCCTATTCTGAACTCTATTTCACCGATATCTACTGGCCGGGTCTCACGTTATCGGAATTCCTGAAAGCAGTGCGTTCCTACCAGCTGAGGCTCAGAAGATATGGGAAATGAGAGGAAGCCTTATCAATCGATGAGGTCCAGGGAGTTCTCGATCCTGTTAAGTTCTACGCCTGAGCTCTTGGAACCAACCAGGGCTCCCTTGTCGTTGACGATCATGGATGCCCCCAGGTGGGGGGATCCGAAATTGGCCGTGCAAATATAGGGTTCGACACCGAAAAGGTCCTTGAGCTCTTCCAGGTCCCTATCGGTAGCTTTTGGATGGACGATCATCCCTTTAGAATTGGTGACAGCTATGGATCCCACTGTCTTGATCCCGGCGATCGTCCCCTTGACAGCCTCGACCTGGAAGACCTCCTCTATCAGCTTCAAGGTCCCTTGAGAGAGGTCGGGATTGACAAGTGCAACCTTTTCGGATAGCAGGAGGTTGTTACCCCATGCAGTGTGGGGGTCATCGCAGACCACCACCTCAAAGCCTTCCATGTCATCCTCCATGGTAGAAAGGGCTGATATAACGTCCTCCCTTTCGTAAAAGTAAGGGACCGTCATACCGTGGGAATTTGCAGCTATCAATGAACCGTGCAGGTTCGTATTTCCAGCAGCGGTCCTGACAGCTTCAACACCCATCACTTCCTTCATGAGCACCAGGACCTCATCCTGAATGTCCATTGGACAGAGAGCGAAACGACCCACTTGACGGATGAACACCCCGATGAACGGGTTGCCATTGATATCAGCTATCCTTATAGACATTAGGCACCCGCTCTTTAAAAGGTCACTCATCCGGGAGTGTTACTTCTACCAGTTCCTGGTCCTTGAACCTGGTTGCTTTTACCTTCAATTTGTTCGGTGGGTACTGGATACCTCTCATCCATACCGCTTCGTTTATGGGCGTGTCGAGCCATACGCTCTTCTCATCTATCTTCATATGACGGGCCACGTGCGACCTGATCAGCTTGATAGCTATGGGTGCCCTTTTTCTCTTGGGGGCATCCACGACCTTCCTCAAGGGGATGATCATTATCCTTTCTTCCATATCATCGGCCATCTATGATACCTCCTGTTGATCATCTCTGCAGCTTGCTCTTTCGCCAGGTGTGCCTCTTGGGATGGGTCGTGAACCTTCTGGCGGTCCTCTGCATGACCCATGCGGGCACCCTGCGGTTGCGGTTGGTGGCCTTTATGAGCCTCTTCTTCTTTCCAAAGGGTTTAGTGCTGGACATGTTCCCTACTTCCTTACTATGTTGATCTCCCGTTTCTGCGGCTGGACCTGACTGAGCAGTCTCTTGAGGGTCTGGTCGTCGACAGGTCCGGGGAGCCTGCCGGATTGATAGAGCAGGATGAGCTGGTTCTCGATTGCGTTGGCAAGGTCCGGGTATCCAAGTTTGAGCCTGCCAAGCCTTTCCTTCGCATCAACCGTCAACACCTTCCTCAATATTGTCTTCTTCTGGGCATCCGCCCTAGACTGCTCCTCATTCATCACCTGTTGCTGCTGTTCTTGCATATGGAGCTGTGCGAGTCTTTTCTGCCTCAGAGCTTCCAGTTCAGGATCCTCATCCGGCATCTCACATCGACCTCCATTCATGGATCAGTACTTGCCAAGCTCGGGGTTCTCCTTGATGATGTCCTGAAGGACCTCTCTTGCGGTATTGTCCATCAGGCTCCTGCCTTTGGGAGTGATCTCCCTGCCCCTGCCCTTGACGGTCCGAACGAGCTCTGCCATCTCAAGCTGCTGCAGGGCGTTGCGGACGATGGAACCCGACCCGTATGCAACCTTGTTGGGTTTGGAGCCCCGGTCCTTGGGACCGCTGAACAGTGCCTTCAGATGGATCGTGCCGATGGGACCCTTCATGTAGACCTTTCTCAGGATCGCAGCTTCCCTGATATGCCACCAGTCGCTGTTCCTTGGCGCCTTCTCCTTGTGAATGGCCGTCTTCACGAATGGCGCCCATTCCGGTTCTGTGCATTGCTCGAATCCCTTGAGCTTCTCCGCTGTTCTCCTTATCAAGGGTTCTGCAGGTACGTCAAATGCGGTGGTCATCTTCGGCCTCCGGGTATCTGGATGCTGAGCATCACCTTACCTAGTAAGGGGATGTGGAAGGGCTGATAATCCCTCCATTATTTAAACATTTCCGCATGCTGGATTTGGCCAGGATGCGGGACTGGAACCCTTTCTATGGCAAGGTCTGCCTTACCAGTTCAGTTGACCATCTTTATCGATCGGGTCCCTGTCACTGCCGGTCCCGTCGTTTACAGGACCGTTGAGGTCAATCTCCTCTCCTTCACTTTTTCCCGGGCTCCCGCTCCTTTTTCTTTTAATGATCCTTCTTATGATCAGGATGACGATCAACAGGATTATCAGGATGATGACCGCGGTCGCGGAGAAGAAGCAAGCCGTGATATTGTTGAATGCGAAATATGTACCAACCGTAAGCTCCAGGGTTATATGGTCACCGGCTTCATCCTCGGGTGTTACAAGAAGTGTCGGATAACCATCATCCACCTTGACCTCCAGCTCGGACACTCTGTCCTCGTTCCCTTCACCGATCCAGGCTCTTATGCCTGACCCTGAAGGGAACCTGACACGAAGATGGGAATCCCAATCCATGATATCCCTTGTGTCGATGGTCTTGGTGATCGTTCTCACAGGTACCATAGGTTCGAGATGGGGGGGAAGGAACCTTGACCCCATATAGCTCATGGAGGTCGAGGCATCGTTCCCAGCAAGGGGTGCGGTGACGCCATTCGCTTTTATTTCTATGGATATTGGTAGATCATCGTTCACGGTCGATAGGTCACCGTCGAACTCCATGGAATCCTCGGACAATGATACGGATATCTCACGGCCGTCATCGGCCAGAAGGCCTGAGACGATGTTCGTGACCTTCTCTCGGACCTCGTCCTCCACATCGGAGCGGTTCACCATGCCCATCCTGTCAAGGATCCTGATGAGGTCGCTTGTCAGGTAATCGAGTTCGTAGTCAAGGTCCGTTCTGACATCGTAATCCTGAGGATCGAACCTGATGCGATGGATGTAGATGGACCCGTTCATCTCCACATCGATCTCCATATCGGATACGTAGAGAGACCTGACGTTCGTCAGGTCTATCAGTGCATCCATCTCCACCCTCTCGCTGTCATAGACCGGTGCCAGATCGGAACCCAATGTCTTGTAGCCGCCAGAATAGTCATATGTGTTCCTGTTGCCGCTGGATGATACGGGGTTTTCATCCATGAATACCAGATCTTCGGGCAGGGTGATGGTGAGAGAAAGCCTGTTGTCGGTCATGTATTCCATTTCCCTTTTGATCCTGAGGCCGCCGTTCAGCAGTCCGACAACATCATCCATCGTATGTTCCTCAAGAATGTCTAGATCGATCGGAGAAACGGTCCTTACTGAAACACGGTTGGGTGAGAGGTTGGAGAGGATGCCCACGAGGGTCAGGCCGGAGACAGGTTCCGTGTATTCCTCCAATACAAGCTCAGACGATATATTCACATCCTTTCCGTCGAATTTGTTCGAAAGGCTCCCCTCTACCTCGTCGGAAACCTGCCTCTCGAGATCTTCGAGGTCCTCATCGGACAGGACACCCTCTCCGAAGGAGAACCTTATGAAACCGGGGGATAGTGTGGGAGGAACGTTCATCGATGGTGGGAGTCCATCCAGAGCTCCTGATCTGTCAAAGCTCAACGGGCCGAGATCGATCCATCCATTGATGTCCATGGAATCCAGCTGGAACCAATCGATCTCCATGGCTCCCTCTATCACCTCCTCGGTTTCCATGGTATCTGGATCGGCCATCAGCTTGAATGTGAAATGATCGACAAACTCACCCTCTTTGCTATCAAGGGACCTTACATGATATCCGTCAATAGGGGAGGAACCGGATGCTCCGAGAATGACCTGGACCTGCCCATCCCCGAGGGGATCCCAACCGGAGGGGAACAGGTAATCCACGACCTGGCCTGTGCCGGCTCTGAGCGTGACCGTCCTTGTGAATTCGAAACCCGACATCAGCATGCCAAGTATGAAGATATCCAACCTCCCGGGATCGAGGTTCGCAACGATATCCGCGTCCAGATAGCGGCTAATGTTGATCTCTCCAGAGATCTCCATCGTATATTCGACGGGAGTTGAGACGTTCTCGTCCCACTCGAGTGAGACCGTTTCCACGGAAGATAGCTCCAGGAGGAGCTCATCACCGTTGAACGAGTCCGATGTCAGGTCCTCCATCCTGTCCCGCAGTTCATCCTCCAGCATGATGACGGTATCATCGGGCTGCAATGAGTAATGATCCCTTAGCTCTTCGACATCGAAGGTCTCGTTATCCATGGTTATTGCACGGATATCCACATCGATATGCAGGTGATAATGGGTCATACCCACGAATTCTACCCCTATTGTTATCCTGATGTCCTCTTCAGTACCCCTTGAGGGAATTGCCTCTGCGGGGAGGAAGGTGAAAAAAGTTGGCAGGACCAGGCTCGACAATACGAGGATAAGAAGACATCGTCTTGGTCTTGACTTTTCCATGATCGAATAGATTGCTCGGATTACAAAATACTTACTGTCACATTTTATATCAGTGATACGATGCACCCTTGATGGTCATGGTCGAGGATGTGGTCGAGGATGGTCTTTTTAAGGACAGGTTCACGGCATCAGTACCTATGCAGGAAGCGGAGAGGTTAAGGAACATCCTCATGGAGAACGACCTCTTCGACCCTGAGATGTCCATAGGCAGGGACGAGATGGTTCATTTTCCTGTCAAGCTTCCGGAAGGCCGCGACATGGAATGGTTCATCTGGTTGGTCGACGACCTGGCAGACCAGGTTCTCATATCGGGACCTGGCGACAATACCGAACACCGTCAGAGGAGGAAGACCCCTTTCCAGGAGATAAAAAGTGCCCTGGAAGGTCAGCTGGAACCGCAGGAGGTGATGCTCCTCCCCGACCGATGGGATATGGTCGGTGATTGCCTTGTCCTGAAGATAGATGAGGGTCTTTTGTACAGTATCGATACCGTTTGCGGTGTCTATCAGGAGGTCCTTGGAGCCAGATACACCCTGGTGGACATGAACGGGATACAGGGTGAGCTGCGGAAGCCCGAGTTCCTCACTGTAAGCGAGCCAGAGAATGGGGACTACGATGTAGTGCACATCGAGAACGGGATACGTTATCGGCTCGATCCGCGCAGGATCATGTTCTCATCCGGCAACGTGGATGAGAGGACCGGGATAGTGGAGATCATAGATCGCGGGCCGAGACCACCCGGTCTTGAGGGTGATGATGATGATGAGATCGTGCTGGACATGTTCGCAGGTATTGGATATTTCTCCATCCCCATAGCCCGGGAATGCAGTGTGAAGAGCGTCCATTCTATCGAGAAGAACCCGGAATCCTATGAATACCTCCTCAAGAACATCGAGGAGAACGGAGTGACCGGGAAGGTTATCCCCCATCTGGGTGACAATAGGGAGGTGGACCCTGGCATCTCCGCTGACAGGGTTATCATGGGTTATATCGGTGGTACTCTCGAATTCCTGGATCGGGCAGTCCAGCTGATATCAAAAAAGGGTGCGATCATCCATCTCCACGATACCGTGAAGGTCGAGGACGGATATGTTTGGTTTGCATCGCAAGCCGAAAAGAGGCTTGCCGATATGGGATATGTTACCGAACTCCTCGGACACAGGAAGGTGAAATCCTATGCGCCCCGTATCGAGCACATCGTCATTGATATCAGAGTGGTCCCCCGTGATATGTAAAACTATAAGAAACCCTATCCGGATAACAACGGGGGTGCAGGGATGAAGAACATCATCATCGCCGGCGGGGGAGATGTCGGCTACCATCTGGCAAAGACCCTGTCCGAGGAAGGTCACAGGATAACGGTGATCGAGAGCAGGGAAGAGATAATCGAGAAGCTTGAGGCCCTTGACATCCTTGTCGTGTCCGGGAATGCAGCCTCCCCTTCCGTCCTTCAAAAGGCCTATATCAATTCCGCGGATATATTCATCGCCGTCACCGGGATAGACGAGGTGAACATGGCAGCCTGCACCATTGCAAAGAACCGTGGCTGCAAGACCATGGCAAGGATAAACAATGCTGATTATATTGAGGACCCGGTCACAACAGAGGGTCTGAAGGACGCGGGAGTGGACCTTGCTTTCTGTCCCGACCTCATATCCTCCGAATATATGGCGAACATACTCACCATTCCGCTGATGCTGGTTTCGCCTATTTTCCTGAAAGAAAAGGTCCGCGTTCTCGAGGTCAGGGTGGACCGGAGCTCGAAGGCTTCCGGGAAGGAACTTCGGAAGATATCCTACCCCATTGATATCAATGTGGTATGCATCTTCCGCAACGAGATGGTGCTGATACCCAAAGGACGAGAGAGGCTGGAACCGAACGACAGGGTCATTGCAGTGTCCACGGATGAGGGTAGCGAGGGGTCATTGAGAACCCTGAGCAGCCTGCTTGGTGTTGCCCGCCGGACAGAGATCAAGAAACCCATCGAGAAGGTAATGATCGCAGGAGCTTCCAGGATAGGTTACCATATGGCCCGCCTTCTATCGGAGAGGAAGATCTCGGTCCTGCTCATAGATGAGGATGAGAACCGATGTAAAGAGATGTCCGAGAGGTTGCCCGACGTGCTGGTGATACACGGCGCTCCAACCGACAAGGAACTTCTCAAGGAGGAGGGCATATCCGAGACCGATGCATTCCTGGCGGTCACCGACAGGGAGGAAGTGAACATACTCACATCCCTCCTGGCACGGCAGTATGGTTCAACAAGGTCCATAGCACTGGTGGACAAACCAGGGCTAAGGTCTATACTGGAAGAGGTGGGTATCGACCTTGTGGTCTCCCCGAGATCGGTCACGCTTTCGACCATCCTGAGATATCTGCATCAGGATGATTTCGAATCGATAGGTAGCCTTGGGCAAGGTGATGTCCAGGTTATCGAGATAAAGGTAAGGGAACGGTCAAAGGCGGCGAACCGCAGGCTTGATTCCATCATGAGGTTCAAAAAGAGGGAGATGATCGTCGGTGCGATCGTTCGCGGGGATAATGTGATGATACCCCACGGGGACACGTTCATACACCCCAAGGACCGGCTTCTGATATTCACTAAAAGCGTTTCCCTGAAATGGGTAAAGGATTATTTCTAGGAGGCCGCATTTGAGGTACCGAAGGATACTTTCAAGCATCTCGAGGATGAACATTGCCATCCTTCTCCTCATGATGATATCCTTCCTTGTGGACATGATATACGGTGACCTGGAAGCCCGGAATGTCCTTCGCTTTACCTTACCTTTCATCTTCTCGACACTGGTCTATGTTGTGGTCATGTTACATACCGATAAACAGGACAGGATGACCAGGAAGGAGAGGTACACCGCTGCCATGGCATCATTTCTTTACATGGTGGTCGTATGTTCGATACCCTTCATGCTGGATGGCATTGCAGGTCCTGCCGTGGCCCTGTTCGAATCCATGGCCGGTCTGACCACGACCGGCCTGTCCACGTTCGATCCCGGCGAGCTAACTTCCGCGGGGCATGGGCTGTTGTTCTACCGGGTCGCACTCCAGTGGGTCGGAGGTCTGTTCTACCTTGTCTTTGCTTTCATGGTCCTGTCGGAGATCGCCAATGTGGCCAGGAGGTCCGTTGACCGGGGGATATTCTCAAGGATCGGCCTCATTCCCAACTTCTCCATGCTCCTTCAGAACCTTGCCCTTATCTACGGGATCTTCACCATATCCTCGTTCATAGCTTTCTACGTGGGTGGGATGGAGCTTTTCGATGCTTTCTGCCTCTCCC
Organism: Thermoplasmatota archaeon; assembly: GCA_016928095.1. Taxonomy (GTDB): domain Archaea; phylum Thermoplasmatota; class Penumbrarchaeia; order Penumbrarchaeales; family Penumbrarchaeaceae; genus JAFGLL01. The sequence continues at coordinate 31,937 of JAFGLL010000079.1, read as the reverse complement.
TGTCAACCGTGAGCACCGGAGGTTTCTCATCGACGGGCAGGATGATAGAGGGTGGGGCCGGAATTCACCTCATGGTCATATTGTTCATGTTCCTCACCGGCATGGGTTATTATGTCCATATGAGCATTTTCTCAGCCAGGGGTAGGAGCCGTACCATACTCGATACCGAGAACATCTCCTATCTGGTCTTGACGTTGACGCTCCCTTTCATAGCATTCCTGATACTATCGCTCGACGGCATCCCTGTACTTTCATCCCTGTGGAAAGGTTCGTTCGCCGTCATCTCCGCCATCACTACCACCGGTTTCATGGTCGATGGGATGAACGGGTGGCCAGATCCCCTGAGGTTCCTGCTGCTGGTGCTGATGCTCATCGGTGGATCATCTCTATCGATCGCCTCCGGTTTGAAGGTCCAGCGTATCCTGCTTCTGATAAAAGGTTTCATCAATGAGGTGGAGAGGGCCTCACACCCCAATATGATGGTGGTACTCAGACGCGGTGAGTTGAGCTACTCGGAGAAGGCCCTTGATGCGGCCAGTATGACCTTTTTCTATATCATCTGTCTTCTGGGTCTCTCCATAGCAACAGTATTGATGTTCAAAGGTGACCTGTTCGATGTGATATCGCTCTCCGTCACCTCGGTCTCGAACTCGGGGATCGCTTTCGGGGAGTTCGGGACCCCGGAGGGGATAACATCTCTCAATTGGTTCGTGAAGCTGGTCCTTTCGGGCATCATGTTCCTGGGACGTTTCGAGGTACTGCTGCCGTTATTCTTTTTATCAATGCGGGGGTCCAGGTTCACCGGGTGATGTCGAGCACATCCAGGTCCTCCGGGACGAGCACATCCTCGAAAGATGAGAGAGCCTCCTTGAGGTACCTCTGGAAATCGGATTCCTTCGTATATCGGGGAGAGGAATGGACCAGAACGAGTTTTTTTACCCCGGCCTTCCTGGCGGTCGATGCGGCCTGTTCGATCGTCGAGTGCATGACCTCTCCAGACAGGTCCTCAAGGTCCTGTGTGAACGTCGCCTCATGAACTAGGACGTTCGCTCCCCTGGAGAGTTCCACCAGTTCTTCGGTGGGCGATGTGTCTCCGGAGAATACCACCGACACTCCTCCTCTGGGTGGGTCCACGACAAGTTCCGGTCTCACCTCGACCGTCCTTCCCTTATTCACGATCGTGATGACCTCACCTTTCTGGAGCCTACCCCATAGGGGTCCTTTCGGGATACCAAGAGAGATAGCCCTGTCACGATGGAACCTGCCAGGTCTGTCTTTCTCCTGTACCCTGTAGGCAAGGGTCGGGACCGAATGGTTCACTCGGGTGCATCTGATCCGCAGGTCCTTGAGGTCGAAGACCTCCCCGCCATGAAGCTCGATGACCGATGTCTTGAACACCTCTTTGAAAGGGCACATCTGCCTTGCCATCTCCCATGCGTTCGAAGTCCCGACGGGTCCCCATATTACGAGTTCCGCCTTCCTGTCGTTCAGGGCCATGGTCTGGACCAGCCCGGGAATTCCCAGAAAATGGTCGCCGTGAAGGTGCGTGATGAGGATCCCCTTGATCTTCATTGGAGAGACCGGAGATTGGACAAGCTGACGCTGGGTGCCCTCTCCGCAATCGACCATCAATGTGGCCGATCCATGAGTGATCGTGAAAGCGGGAGAGCCTCGCCTGCGCGTTGGCCAGGTCCCGCCTGTTCCGAGGAAAGTGAGACGCATCATCGAGGAACGGGGGAGATATTAATTCAACTTTTGGGTGGCCGTATGATGTTTTATATTCGGATAACGATGTCTCTCGTGGTATTTTCCATGGTCCAGGTCCGATTGGGTAACGGTCATTATGAGTTAAGGCCAACGAAGATAATCTGCCTTCTCAGGTCCTATGCAGCTCATGCGACCGAGCTTGGCAATGAGGTACCAGGCAGACCTCAGTTCTTTCTGAAACCACCATCCGCATTGGTCCCCAACAGGTCTTCAATAGTGGTTCCCCCGGGGGTCGGGAGACTGCATCATGAAATAGAGCTGTCCGTAGTAATATCACGGAAGGGACGTAATATATCGGAGGATATCGCGATGGATCATGTGGAGATCTACCTTCCCATGCTCGATATAACGGCAAGGGACCTTCAGGACGCTGCAAAGAGCAAAGGTCTTCCATGGTCCGAGGCCAAAGGATATGATACGTTCGCTCCTGTGGGTCCCGAAGCGGTAAGATCATCCGATCATGATTGGAGAGGGAAGAGGATCTGGCTCGAGGTCAACGGTCAGATACGGCAGGACAGCAACACCGATATGTTGCTCTTTTCCGTCGAAAGGATGATATCAGATATCTCGAAGGTGATGACGCTCGAGCCAGGCGACATCATCATGACAGGAACACCTCCCGGGGTAGGACCGCTATTACCAGGTGACCGGATAAGGGCCGGAATAGATGGAATGGAACCGATGGAGTTCGATGTCGTGAGGCAATGATTGATCCGGACGAGAACGGACCATCACTGAGGACATGTTGTTTTGTAACCATCAGTATTATAAATGTACCGGGGAATAACACTCCCCGACATGAACATAGTCCACATGATAGTGATCCTGCTGTTCCTGGGAATGAATTCCCTGCAAGGTGGAAACCTTCCGGATGATCCACCGGCAACTTTCAGTCCATCGATGTATCCTGGGCAGGATTGGCTCCTCCTCGTTTATATGGCCGGAGACAACAATCTCGGCCGGGATGACTACGAATGGGGCAATGCTGTAAAGATGGACCTGGAGGAGATGGAGAACAACATGCCGGACACCGGGTTGCGGATCCTTGCATTGGCAGATATGGAGGGTCCGAACAACACCTACCTCTACGATCTCGAACCCGCACCATCCCGAGGCATCACATCTCCCACTATACCCCTCTCGAGCGTCTATCCCACCTGGGATAACGAGGTCGATATGTCCGACTGGAGGACCCTCAGGGAATTTCTCCTGTTCTCTCTCAGGAACAGGACGGCGGACCGGGTGATGTTCGTCCTGTGGAACCACGGGGCAGGCTGGTATTCGACCACATCATCATCGGAAGGGTCAAGGTCGGAGGCACCTTCGAAAGGTTTTGCCATGGATTCGAATTCGGGGGGCGCCATGTTCCTTGACGAGTTCAGGGAGGCCTTCAGGGCGGTGGAGTTCGAAATAGGGGAACTCGAATTGGACATAGCAGGTTTCGATACATGTTCAATGGGGATGATGGAGGTCTTCTACCAAGTCTCCCCCTGGTTCGATCTGGCGATCGGTTCCGAGGACGAGCAGCCGTGGTATGGTTACAACTATACCTTCGTTTCCAGAATGGGTGGAGCGACCCCATACACACCTGAAGAGCTCGGAGAACATATAGTCAAGGAGTTCAGGGAGCAGTACCTATTCCCGGGAGAGTACACATATGCCACCATCTCGTTGGTCAATCTGTCAGTTCTGAGGACGGACCTTGTCAACGGGCTGGACCTGCTTTCCGGTCCACTGTTCGAGAGGATGTACCAGAACGAGATCGTCCAGAACCACGCGTTCAGGGCGGTGAGGGGAAAAACTGAATTGCTGGGTTACGAGAACATTGACCTGGGAGACCTCCTTGAGAACCTTGCAAAAGGCGGTCTGCAGGATGAGATAACGGATAATGCCACCTTGGTGATGGAAGCCTATGAAAGGGCAGTCCTTGCAGAATGGCATCAACCGGACGGACGCAACATCCATGCGACGGGCCTCTCCATATACCTCCCACCCGAGGGGAGCTACCGGACGGACTATGATGGCGGTATCGGATTCCTCGACCTGACGGTCGATACCGGTTGGGACGAGATGATACGGGAGTTCCACAGGCCGATCGAAAGGGTCCACGTTGACCTTGAGGTCCTGTGCATGGACGGCGATGGCGTAATGGACGATCTGATACTGCAGGTGACAGACCCGACGGTTCCTGCAACCATATCGGGAGCCATGGTCATGATGAACGGGACCTATCTCATGGATACCGATAACGAGGGGACTGCGGAGGTGAAGGACCTCAAAGGCGGAACCTATCACTTCGAGGTGTTCAACGGTTCTCATGTAGGAGAGAGGTCGATCAGGATATTGAACCGCGCTCCCGTGGCAATGGTCCTGCCGTTGGACCCGATCGTTCACGAAGGTGATTTCCTTGTCCTTGATGCGGTGAGCTCTTATGATCCGGACGGGGACCTGCTGACGTTCCGATGGGACCTGGACGACACCGACGGCCTTGACGGTTCGGACTCGAACTTGGTCAGGGTGAACATATCGTTCCCTCTCAAGGGAACGTATACTGTCAGGTTGACGGTGAACGATACGGAACTTCAGTCCTCTATCGATGTGACCATCGAGGTGGTGAACGCACCCCCATGGGCAAAAATAGAGGCACCGGCTGTCGTGGATGAGGATCAGGTGTTCACGGTATCAGCATCCGGTTCCAGGGATTCTCCTTCAGATCTGCTCGATCTCCTTTTCTTGTTCCTGCTGGATGCCCATCCAATAGGTAACTGGACCGATGATAGTACAACAGTAATATCGATCGGCAAGAGCGGTCTGCACACTGTCGGGGTCCTGGTCATGGACCCCGAGGGAGCCTTTGCCAATGCCACCACGTATGTTCATGTGAAGAATCGGGCACCCCGGGCCAATATAACGGGGAACCCGGAGGTTCACGAGGACCAGGAGCTGAGACTTTCCGGGGAGCTCAGCATGGACACCCCCTCGGACATGAGTTCGCTTGATTTCGGATGGTATCTGGATGGGTCCGATCAGGCAATATCGGATGAGGCCACACTGACCCTTGTCTTCCCCGATCAGGGAATCCATGTCATAGAGCTCAAGGTGACAGATGATGACGGATATACCGACCTCGCCTCTCTGGTGGTCACGGTCCATAATGAGAGACCGATTGCAAGGATAACATGGTATGGAGAGGAATTGATCACATGGGAGGATATCCCCATTGTGCTATGGGGTAACCAGACGATAGATACGCCTTCGGACCTGCCCAGCATGAACTATTCATGGGAGACGGACGACCTTCAAGGCTCTGACCTCTTCGGTCCTGCCATCGAGGTCTCATGGCCTATGTGCGGCACTTATACCGTGATCCTGACAGTGGTGGACGACAACGGGGATAGCGATACCGCCTCCGTCGAGGTAACCGTCCTCAATCGTATTCCCCAACCTGAGGTCCAAGGTCCCCTTGAGGGTGACGAGGACGAGGCGCTGGTCTATCTGGTGGGCCCTGCCCCGGATTCCCCCTCGGATATGGGGACACTTACCTACTCCTGGTATGTCAACGGTCAATTATCGGGAAATTCCAATGGGCAGTTCACCTTCTTAGCTACACTGAAGGGTAGCTACCGTATCGTTCTCTCGCTGACGGATGACGACGGTGAGACCGGAGAGTGTGGAATTGACCTGGTCATCAGGAACCCCAGACCTCAGGTGGTGCTTCAGAACGTTCCTTCGGAGATCACCGAGGGGAAGAGCTTCACTGCGTTGGGGTTCAGGTCCACCGACACCCCTTCGGACAGAGGCAGCCTTCTTTTCCAGTGGTACCTTGACGGGAAGGAGGTGAAGGAAGAGGATGGAGGATCGGGCAGGAACCTTACAATGAAGGCAGGGAAGCCCGGCATCCACGTATTGAAGCTCAGGGTTACCGATGATGAAGGTGACCTTGCCGAAGCTGAGATCACGTTCCAGGTGAGGGATAAGAATATCTTTTACGGACTTCTTGACCCCACATTTTCCATCTTCGCACTGATACTTCTTATCGCTTTCCTTCTGGCGATTCTCGTGGGCGCATACCAGTTCGTAAGCAGGGTCAAGAAGCTTCCACCACCCTTTATCCCGGAAGAAAACCATTTGATGGACCCTATTGATAAGGATATGCAACAGGTCGATGCAGACCTTGTCACCAGGGATGTCAAGGATGAAGAGAGGCTGTCCGGAACCGTTCCGGAGGATGAAGAGGCTTTTCTGGATGAGGAGGAAAGTGACCTTCCAGATATCCCGCTCCCCGAGGAGTTATCAAGATTCGTGACCTATCCTCCCCCTCCGGACATGGGGAGCGCCGAGATACCGGAGGTCGATGTTTCCATGTTCTCGGACCGACCTATCACCTCGGAACCCTTTTCTACCAAGCAATAGTTAATCTCTTCGGGGTCAGAATGAACAATGGAAGGTCAATGGTCCTATGGTTCGCTGTATCGACTCTATTGGTATCCGTTCTTCCTCAAGCGAACATAGCTGTTGAGTTGACAGGTCCCATGGACGCACCCTCGCGAGGGGGTCCGGTAATATTCACCAACGTGTCCGCCGTGGTGGGTCTATCGGGGATCGGGGGTAACTTCTTCAGCTGGGGGGATTTCGATAACGATCACCATCAGGACCTTCTCATCGACGGGAAGAGACTTTTTTGGAACTCGGGTCCTCCCGAATTCACTTTCTCGGACGTTACCTTGAAGGCCGGGATCGATCGTCCGGTCAATTCCGGGGTCTTCGGGGACTACGACAACGACGGATGGCTCGATATATTTTGTGGAGGTGGCAGCGCTTCGTCGGACCATCCAATCCACCCCGATATATTGTGGCATAACAACAGGGACGGAACGTTCACAGATGTTACGGAACTTGTGGGTGGTATCTCCGATACCTTCCCGACGGTTGCCGGCTGCTGGGCGGATATTGACAGGGACGGATCCATCGATCTGTACATGGTGAACTACGAGAACGGGACATATCAGGGCTATCCGGACCATTTCTGGTTCAACAACGGGGACGGGACCTTCAGGAACGGTACTCTCTCATCCGGTATGAGCGAGTATGACCACCCTTATCAGGGAAGAGGCATGAGCTTCTCGGATATGAACAATGACGGTTTCATGGATGGATATGTGTCCAATTACCGGATAATGCCCAATTATCTCTATCTGAACCAGCGTAACGGGACGATGGTGGAGGCGGCTTCATTGATGGGTGTGGAAGGCCACGGTAATGAGCATCCCGTAACAAAGGAGGGGCCATACTACGGTCATTCACTGGGTTCCAGCTGGGGTGACCTGGATAACGACGGGGACATGGACCTCTGGGTGACGAACCTTGCCCATAAGGATGCCTGGCGGGGTCCGATCTGCGACGATTCATATCTCTTTGAGAACCTTGGCCCGGATGAAGGCTATTCGTTCATGGACAGGAGGGAGGACAGCGGAATTCCGATCAAGCAGATACCAGGAGCAATACTCGGGGATGGGGATGAGCTCATGGTATCCTCCGCCATGGCCGATCACGACAACGATGGTGACCTGGACCTCTTCCTGCCTCAGATATACGGCGATGTGTCATATGCATACTCTTACTTGTACAGTAATGACGGTGATCTCAAGTTCAGTGATGTTTCCACCGAGGCCGGCTTACGAGTATGGAACACCTACGGCTCCGCTTGGTGCGACTACAACGAGGATGGATGGATGGACCTGGTGACGGGGGGTGGGACCTGGGACCAGGACCTTGGTCAGACATCAGGTTACATGGTGCATCTGTTCCGCAATGAAGGAGCTTCCTCCAACGGGGACAGGAGTTGGCTGGAGGTCGATCTTGTAGGCAGGGGGTCCGGATCTTCCGCCATCGGTGCCAGGGTCATCGTCGATGTGGACACCGATGGCGATAATGAGTTCGATCTTTCCATAATGAGAGAGGTGCAGGGAGGGACCGCGGCCGGTGGGCAGCAGGATACCACGGTGCTCCATTTCGGGCTGGGGAACAGTGTGGAAGCATTGAGGATGACCGTCAAATGGCCCATGGGGAGAGAGGTCATCATGGATGATGTGGAACAAAACACCATATTGAGATTGTTCGAACCCACCGAAGATATAGGGGTCGATCTTACGATAACCAGCTTCCAGCCGACCAATAATGGCTCGGAGGTGGGCCTGACAGTTGACGGTCCGATCGAATATCCGATCACCTTCTGCGAGTTCGGATTGTTGGTCCACGGAAGCCAGGAACGATATGAGTTCATTATCCCCTGGAACGAGAGGCTGGAGCCTGGTTCGAACCGGATAATACTAATGGCCCCGGGGATATCGCCAGATATTGTCGCGGAGGTGGAGGTGTCCATAATCAGGTCGTACCCTCCACTTACCGGGGAGGCATTTGCCAGCTATGTTCATGATCCAATGACCAATCTGCTGCCCTATCCGGTCGTCTCCGGACCGGACACCGTGAAGGTCGGTGAGGCCTTCACGGTGGATGGAGCAGGCTCCTATGATCCTGACGGGACCGTGGTCTCTTACCTCTTCGACATGGGAGACGGTACGATCTCCAGCTGGCAGATATCGGAGAGTTACACCCATCAATACAGGACCGAAGGGAGATACACTGTCCGCCTCTCCGTCATGGACGACCACAATAGTGTGTCCGTGGATGAGGCCATGCATGCGATCGAAGTTAAAGGAGCATTCGATACCGTCCCGGTAGCGGTCATCGACAGCATCCGACCCGATATCGTATCGGAGGGAGAGACCGTGAGGTTCAAAGGTCACGGGGAACCATACACGGACAGGACCATAACCAATTACGAATGGACATCCTCCATCGACGGGACCATTGGGACCGATCCATCCATAGTGGTCGACGCCCTCTCTCTTGGTATTCATGAGATCTTGTTCAAGGTAAGGGATTCTGAGGGAGAATGGAGCTCCCCCACAGAAGGCCAGGTCGAGGTGACCCCAGTCATCACCGAGGAGCTATGGGTCGAGATCCTACCGCTCTGGTCCCAGGGCCCATTTTCTGGCCCGGTCCTGTTCAAAGGTACATCAGGTCCCCAAAGTATTGTGGAAAATGTCGAGGTCAGGATAGATTCCGGACCGTGGAAGAGGACCAGTTCAGTCCCGGAATGGACATTCGAGGTCGATTGCTCAAAGCTGTCGTCAGGAACACATCGGATCGATGCAAGGTCCTTCGGGGATGGATATTATTCATCCGCTTACGCTTCCCTCGAGTTCGAGACCGATGCGATAGTAAATGATACCGGTGGCATAGCCAGGGATCAGGATGATGCATATTCCAAGTCCTTTTTCGTCTGGGGCGTTATCTTTGTTGCGGTCCTGATCTTCGCGTTGTTGACTGTGACGGTTTGGGTGATGGTATCGAACAGGTACAGGCGAAATTACTTTAAATGGACAAACTCTGGCAGACCGTCAGATGAAGGTACTGCAGAACATCCTGTAGGCTTCGTCGCTGAAAAGGAGGATGTGAACGCCGAGATCCTCGAGGCTATCATCATAAATTGAGACGGTGGCTTTTTTCATGGTGCTGAATGGACGGGAAAGGCTTTAAGGATTGATATACGCTTCCTCCTCTGACCTTTCAGCGGGGGTTATGTTATTGCTGGCGAGAGGTACTCCTCTATGGTTGGGGTTGTTCCCCCTCGGTTCCATCATATGCGGAGCATTGTACATTATGGTCCGCCCGTCGATCCTCGTTATCATCTTGGGTTTTATCTTCCTTGTACTTGGTGTTATCCTGGTACTTTTCTTTCGGGACCCAGATAGGGATATCGGACATGGAGTGGTGTCGCCTGCCGATGGAAAGGTCATAAAGGTGGAACCGAGAGGTGGTGGATGGTGGTTCGTCTCGATATTCATGAACATACATAACGTCCATGTGAACCGTTCCCCATGGAAGGGACGGGTACTGGAGCTGATACACCGTTCAGGTGGTCACCGTCCGGCTTTCGATAAGGATTCGGACCACAACGAAAAGGTGATCATTAAGCTCAGGACCGAGAATGGTACCTGGGAGGTCACACAGATAGCTGGAGCGGTTGCACGACGGATAGTCCCATACGTCTCTACCGGACAGGAGCTGGCAAAGGGGGAGAGGTTCGGTCTGATAAGGTTCGGGTCCAGGGTCGACCTGCTTTTCAGGCTACCTTCCGGAATGAGGATCATCGTGGAACCGGGTCAAAAGGTCCGGGCAGGAAGGACAGAGATAGCAGAAAGCTCCCGGGACCTTCAACGGAAAGGGGGAAGGAGATGAAGGAGCCCTGGGCGGGTAGGAGGCGGGTCACGAGGTTCAGGGGCAGGGAGAGGATGAACCATTGGCGTGAGAGGCTCCCCCGGAGGTTGACAAGGAAGCAGAGGCAGGACAGGGTTCCCAAACCGATACTGAAGCTGATATCCCCCGCGGATATCTTCACTTTGATGAACTTCCTCTGCGGTGTTCTTGCGGTGATGAACTCCGTGGACGGGGGTGATGGGTTCAGGAAGGCGATGTATCTGATCGTCCTTGGAATGTTATTTGACGGTCTGGACGGTCCGATAGCAAGGAAGTTCGGATCATCTCACCGGTTCGGGGTATGGCTTGATTCACTTGCCGATGCGGCAACTTTCTGCATAGCACCTGCGATCCTGGTATACAATATGTTCAAGGACCCGAGCGGCTCGCTTTTCGTTTCATGGCAGGGTTTCGTCGCCATATTATCGAGTGTCTGTCTGGCCATGCTCGGCATCTTGAGGCTTGCAAGGTTCTCCTTCTACGCCCATAAATGGAAGGATTTCATAGGATTGCCGACCCCGGCAATGGCCTTGATAGTGGTCTGTATCTCCGCTTGCTATTACTGGTCGGTGAAGCTCGAGATAGAGATAGAATACCTGACCTCCGGCCAAACAGTGGTGCTTCCGCTCCTGTTCCTGTTCCTGTCGTTCACCATGGTGGCCGATCTTCGATATCGGAAGTTCCGGGGCAAGATCATGTATCTCGAGGGTACGGTTCTTTTACTATTGATAGTCAGTCTACTGGTCGGTTTCGAAGATCCAGTAATAGGTTTGACCGGTTCGTTGGCCGTGTCCCTGATCGCGTTCATGTATCTGATAACACCGCTCTTCGGGGGGCGTGGACGAATATGGGGTGCATCCAAATGGGCGGATCTGGTGGACGAGGAGGATGTCGATCCGTATATGGATCACGAGGAGGGCTTGGAGGGATATTAGGCAAGGTGAGCGAATGGAATCAAAGAGATATTTCAACTGCAGCGACAGGGATAGGGCGGTTTTCGAAGCGGGGATCAAACTTGCTTCCATCTACCATCAGTTCATCGGGGCTCCAGTGAACCAAGACAGCGTGGACCATTTCGAGAAAGCGATAGAGAGAGGAATGATGGCCCAGCCTTATGTGAAAGATGCCAAGGTAGCGATAGACCGCCATGTTCTGATGACCTCCCTGAGCCCTTACGGCTACTGCTCATTGAACGAGAGGATGCTGAAGGCGGTCGTAACAGTGGTCTACGAGGGTATCGAGGTCAAGGCCTCCATGGGATGGATAGAAGACCTTCGCTATCCGCTCATGAGGATCGATCGGGTCTCAGAGAGGGAGGATCAGGACCGAAAAGAATGATCCACCCCCCGTCCGGATACCGAGCTTTACCGCCCCCTCGCCCTTTGCTCCTATCGAAATGATATCACGCCGCCATCAGCTGGATACCGTAAATTTTAAAGACAGGAAAAAACGCATCCGAATAAATCTTTAAATAAGAGGAAGCTGCTTCAAAGTGGGTGACCTTTTCAGATCCCGACTAGAGGTGAACATATGGGTATTTTGCCGACTTTCCTCCTAGGCAAGGGTAGAAGAACGTTTTCAGTACTGATTGTACTATTATTCACGGCCAGCGGAGCATTGATCCTGCTGAACGCCATTGATAAGACCGCTGCTGCGGATGATGAGGTCCTGTATCAACCGCTTGCTCCGAAACCCGGTGAGAGGACAGGTGATTGGAACCTCGATGCGCATCCCTCCGAGTTCGAGATAACAGCGAACAGCACTTACGAGTGGTTAGGCAAGCAAATGAAGAAGCTCGACTTCAACGGGGATGGGGTGGAGGACCTGGCGGTCACTGCATCCGGTGCTAACAGTGACTGCGGTGCGGTTTACATCTATGATGGATCGTACCAGGTCACGTTCCCCCGTCTGAGAGAGTATTCGGATTCCGCGAACTGGAAGATCACATGTAATGGGGAATACGCCTATTTTGGATTGGATATTTTCATCGGAGATGCCAACGGGGATGGCTTCGATGATATCCTCGTGGGAGCTCCCCAGATGAATGTCGAGAACATGACCTCCGGCGGGACGATATGGGGGGCCGGTGCGGCATTCCTCTTCTACGGTGGTCCATTCCGTGACAGCGGCAGTTCCACCATCACCTCCTCAAAGGCGAACGCCTCTTTCTGGGGAAACTGTGAATATGGTTACTTCGGTAAAGCGGTCGGTATGGGAGATATAGACGGCGACGGCTGTGACGATATTTTCGTCTCCGAGCTGGATTATGGCTATAATTACGAATACAACTACCCGGACAAACCTGATAAATATGAATATTGGGAGGTCGGATACTCCTTCTACTGGTTCGGATCGCCTTCATTCTCGGGCAACCATTATCTGGTAAGTCCCTATGCCGATTTCGACGGCAGGATAACGGGCGATGAACTGAATTCATATTATTACGAATATCTGCCATATGAGATAGATAGTCAGGAGTACAATTATTTTGCAATGGGGAATTATGCCTCCGGCGACATGGACGGGGACGGAAGGGACGAGATAGCCTTCGGCTCTCCGTATTATTATATAGAAACCTACGAGGGTTCCGAGGACTGGTATCAGCCCGGATCGGTCTTCGTCTTCCATCCCGCCTCCGGTATCAAGACTGGCTCCACAGAGCTGTACCAGGCGGGAGATGAGGACTACGGGGATTGGCAGCACTATCGCGGACCAGATTATTCCTATAACTACATCGGATATCCGGTCTCCATGTATGATTACGATCAGGATGGTATGTATGACATCGCAATAGGCGCGGCCTACTCCGGCAGCATGCTCTACCTCGTCAAGGGTAGCAGCGACTACATCACAGGAGAGCTCTACATCACTGATTCATCGGTCTATGATGTGGCCATATCCATCCCCGGCGTATCTTATGGAGGCGTTCATGCATTCGGTGATTACGACGGCGATGGAAAGGTGGATATTGCTGTCGGGGGTCAGAAGAAGGTCTATGTTATAGAGAACAAGGAGTTCGACCTGACCGGTGGAAAAACAGTCTCCGCATCCAGCGTGGCCATGCTGACCATCACAGGGCCGACCGAAGCTCAATATTTTGCCGATGCCGGTTATATGTATCCGTGGGCATATTCGGATTATGCCATTGGCTTTTCCATTGTCCTGTGGAACCGTGACGATGCGGACATGTGCGATGACGTTTTCATCGCGGACCCGTATTACTACACCGAGAAGACCTACGGATATAGCAAGATCTACGGTGTGGCCAACTATGACATGTTCGGAATAGGGACATTCGATACAGAACCCGCCGATGGACCTGATCAGGACACTATGTACGCGGAATACCGCAATTACGGTTTCGTGATGTCCGCCTGGAACAAATGGGACATTACAGGTACAAGCCGGATGGTAGCCGTAATGAAGATGGGCGACTACAAGGCGATGATCGAATACACCAAGGAGGATGGGGTAAGGGTTGTTGACGATGCACTGGGTGTTATCAGGTTGGACCCCAATTATTATATCACTTACAACGTGGCCCAGTTCGAGATGTTCGTTCATTTCAATCTGACAATCACCCTTAACCTGCGAAGCGAATGTGATGTGGATGTCTTCTTCTTTGTATATGCCCAGCATATGGAATACTCCGGTGTATACACCAATATAGCAAAGATACGTCACAATTTCAAGTACGTTGGGGACCTGGAGGCCTTCCTTGTGAAAGGATCGGAATGGGTCCCTCTCCAGAGGGATTCCTGGATGCCATCCAATTGCGAGCTGGCATTCACAGGGATGATGCTCATATACGACGGGACCGAAGAGCTGCCGGATGGACCATACTATCCAAACAACGGCCTGTTCCATATCGAGGCTTCGAACATCCTTGGCTTTGTCTCCACTGATGATAGTTCCTCTGGAAGGAACTTCTCGGTTGAGATCGGAGCCGGTGACATCCCCATAACGGTGACCTTCTGGATAAAGCAGGTGGGGATACCTGCGAACAAGGTGCTCAACTCCGTTCCCGATTTCACTGTGAAGGTGGACACGGATTGGCCAACCAAACCACCAGGCATCCTGGTCCACGCCGATGCCTATGATGATCCGAATAACATAGTCGACAATGATGGAGAGCTTTTTGTCACATGGAACCTGCCGGGAGAATACAATTCCGGCATCCATCATTATGAGGTCATCGTGAACGGGGATACATCCAACATCACTACTGTGAAATCTACGTTCGCCAAAGTATATACGACGGCCTCCGATCGCATAGATATCTCCGTGAGGGCCGTCGATAAGGTGGACCAGATCGGACCCTGGGGCTCCAGCTACATATATATTGACAGAGAGACCCTTGATTTCTCTGATTTCCATCCCGGTCCGGAGGAATGGTTCAACACCCTAACTCCCAATGTCGGGATAACGATATCAGATATAGGTGGAAGGTTCGTGGTTGGCAGTTCCGTCGAATATTCGGTTTCTTATGACGGTGGACTGACCTTCAGCGAATGGATACCGGCCGGCTTTGTCCTCAATTCCGTCGTAATAGAGGTGGACATCGAACCTCTTCTTGTGGAAGGAACGGAGAACATGATAATGTTCAGGGCAATGGATGAGGCTGGTAACCAGCTTGAAAGTGATGCCTACCCGGTCAATGTCGATATCTCGGGGGTCGAGTTCACAGGTCTTACCGTGAACGGAGAGGCCGATCAGGAAGGTATATGGATAGGATCAGGAGCCGTATCTCTTGGGATCGGGATCACCGACGAGCTGTGCGGTGTGGATGCGGGTACCATCGAGTACCGCATGACCACCAGAGGCCGGTCGGACCTCAATTCCGCGCCCTGGATCCTGCTGGAGGGTTACAGTAACGGAAATATTGTCGATATTGAACTTGATGTGGATCTCGACAAAGGGGACAGGAATTACATCCAGTTCAGGGCCCGCGATGTCCTGGAGAACCCCATTGCCTACTCCTCCGCCTTCAACCTATGGATAAACACGGACCCCGTACCCGTGATAAGCTCTCCGGAGAATGGTGCAGATTTCAATGAAAAGGACCTGATCACCTTTGATGCCTCTAAGAGCAGCGATTATGATGGCGATGTACTTACCTACAAGTGGTTGACGTCGATCGATGGTTCGGAAGAGGCAGTGGTCATAGGTGAAGGGACCATCGAGGATCTCGAGAGGTTCGAGATATCCCTGAGCCCGGGTGAGCATAACATCACCTTGGTAGCCATGGATGGAATTCACGAGATCATGTCCGACCCGATATACATCTTTGTTGAGGAGTACATCTTCCCGGAGTGGCAAACGTCCGGTGACAAGGACAATGATGGAATGCCCAACTGGTTCGAGTTCGAGTTCAATCTGGGGTGGAACGATGCTTCCAACAAGGACGCTATTTACGATCCGGTCATTTACGGGTCCAAGTCCAAGGAAGAATTGTGGGACCTTCTTAGGGACGACTATGCAAGCAATAATGTCCAGATAATGGCCTCGAACGACTTCGATAACGACGGTCATAGTGACCTCGAAGAATATCTGGCCAACACTGACCCGACCGATGAGAAGGAATTCCCGCTATACAAATTATCTGGCGAGAAGGAAGAGGACAAGCTTGATCTGCTCCTCATCATTGCAATAATCATATCAGTATTGATAATAATCGTGGTCCTTGTCCTGCTGGTGCTCAATAATATGGCAGTCAAGAGCAAGATAGAGGAGGAGAAAGGTAAGGATGCAGAGAGCGAGCAGGCCCTCCTGGAACAGGCAATGATCGGTGGAGGATCTGCAAGACTGGAAGCTTTGAAGGCCGCTTCCGAGGGAAGACCCCAAGCATTGGCACCGGCTTTCCAGGGTGGAGAGGCCCTGCCTTCTGCTCAGATGGGAGAAATGGCACAGGCCGAACCGATGGAAGCCGCCCCCATGCAAGCTCAACCCATGGAGGCACCAGCTCCGCAACCGCTCGATAATATGGGAGGTATGCCTCCTCAGTGATAGGAAGATTATGTTTTGAAATAAAACAGGGGTGTGCAAATGGACCGAAGTGGGGAATACAGAAAGGGTGCGATCGCTCTGATAATGGTATTATCTATGATAATATCCAGTATGTTGCTGATCGGAGAAGGACCGAAGGCCCAGGCCAAGGCCTCCGATGAGAAAGATGATTTCGGGTATTTCTGGATGGATAACAAGGATCCCGACCCAAAGGTCGAATACAGCTGGATCCCTGTGAGGGATATAGGGACCGAACTTGAGATATACTCAAGCGATGGCTATGAGATCATCACTCTCCCGTGGAGCTTCCCGTACTACGGGCTCAACTACGATAACCTGTACGTTGGGTCCCGGGGTTTGATATGGTTCGAGGATATCTATTATGCTCCGTCAGGCTACTCGTCCTATCCGGTCCCTGACACGAGCCCGACCATTGCAGCTTGCTGGGGATATCCGTACAATGACTACACATCGTACGGCGGTGTCCATTATCTTACCGGGATAGACAGCATCGGAAAGTATGTCTGCATCGAATGGAACAGCAACTACTACTCCCAGACCTACGAGCTGATCCTCTGGGAGACGGGTCTTATCAAGATGCAGTTCAACAACATGGGGACGACCTCCGGATACAGTGACGGGAACTACATGATGGTCGGATTGCAGAACGAGGATTCGTCCATTACCAACATGTATACCACCTACGGGGTTACCGGCCTGAACAACGGGCTGGCAATAGAGTATGCATTCGGTACAGTGACCTTCGACAATTTCAAGATAACGAACGGCGGCGGCCCCGAGAACCACACGGCCTTCGCAGAATTGGACCTCTACAGTTTCTCCTTCGATGTGATGGACTCGGAAGGGTTCAGCGACATCTCTACCATCAGGCTCTACTTCGGACCACCTTCACTGGGCATATACGTCAAATATGTGATAACAGGTGGGCTTCCAGTATGGTCCGTGGGAGGTGGAGGACAGTATCTGGATTTCAATGCTACACGCTCGCTCTCTGATACACAGGTCCTACCGAATCTGACCGGGATCAAAGCCAGGGTCTATGTGAAATTCATGTTCGACATACCTCTGAACGGGAACATTTCGGTCACGCTCTGGGCAAGAGGAGGAACCGCACTTCCGAATGCTGAAGAGGTACAGGATGCGTTCTACCTTGATACCCAGGTAGACCTGGTAGGCAAGGTAATTGTCTACGACAGTCGCGGATATCCGATAAAGAACGAGGGTTTCACCAAAGAGTTGGAGAACATATCTTTCAATGGAACGACCCTCGTTTACGATTCATGTCATACGGTGTATCCTCCTGACAGTTCATTCTACTTCCATCTTGTTGATGACGAGCTTAATGAGTACGTCGATAGGAATGCATCGGGCAGAGAAATGTTGATATGGTTACTGATGCCCTCCATTTCAGTGAGGAAGTCCTTCACCATGGACCTCAGGTACGGAAACGGGGACCCGTTCCCTGCCGGTAAGTTCATCGGAGAGTTCCCATCGTATGCATTCAGGATCGACGACTCATCACCCACAAGTCCCGCAACACTCACTATCAGGGCGGATTCGTTCAAAGATACTCAGAGAGAATATGACAATGATAATGTCCTCTTCATTTCGTGGTCCTCCGTGATAGACAGCGGGTCGGGAGTCTCGAAATACAGGGTATGGACAACCTACGCCCCAGGCGATCTCAAGATCCCCTATGTTGATGGTAAAGTGACCCAGTATATATGGAACGGTACCACCGAGGGAGTCTTCAGGGTGTTCGTCTGGGCCGAGGACGCTGTTGGGCATGCAGGTGATTGGAAGGAGGCTTCCATCATCATAGACAAGAAGGATATCTTCTTCAGCGAGTTCTCACCGGACCCAAGGGACACTCCATGGCTCAGGACGCTCACACCCGATATATCCATAGAGGTAAAGGACAATCTGACGATCTCCAATGCAGCCACTGGTGTAAGGCCATCAACGATCGAATATTCGGTATCAACATCCGGTATTGAGAATTTCGAGGAATGGATATCTGCCGATCTGTATGATGAAGAGATAGTGAACCCCATCGATGCTATAGATGTCAAGCTCAAACCACGGTTCATCGAGACCACGGAGAACTATATCCGCTTCAGGGCCAAGGACTATGCGGGTAACGGATATGCCTATTCCGAAACATACAATCTCAAGATCGATGTCACGCCGGTCGAGGTCAGGGAGTTCTTCCCGACCCCCAACGTCTGGCATGATCTGAATGTGATCTCCAACAGGGACATCGAATGTTATCTGTTCGATGACACGTCGGGTATCAGGACATCCATGATCTATTACAGGATAGGTACAGCCTACGATGCTGCCACCAGCACATACACTTGGGCAACAGGTATCCCCCAGCAGCAAGGCTGGGAAAAGCTGCTTGCCAGGGACTGGGAGAGGATCGAGGGTAACGAGCTCATCCATATCACCATCCCTTACTCGGGATACCAGGAGGGAGACCAGAACTTCATCCAGCTGATGTTCCGCGACGAAGCAGGGAACGGTGATTACGATTCATATTTCGGAGAGAAGATGTCGGTCTCTCCCCTTTATCAGATCTACGTGAACACCCAGCCAGTTGCGGTCATTACCTCCCCGGTCCCCCTGCAAGAGTTCTGGATAACGGACCATGTCACATTGGATGCCTCAGGGTCCTACGATATTGATGTCGATGAGGGCAACCTCAAGTTCCAGTGGTTCTGCAGAGAGCTCAACAAGACACTGGGATATGACATGGTGCAGGAGAACCTCATTTTCCCTGCAGAGGGTTGGTACAACATCACTCTCTACGTTGGAGACTCCGTGCATAGATATGACCCGGTTTCAGGAGTTGATACAAGGTCGGTCGTAAATGTTAGGATGCGAATGAAGGTGTTCAAGATCGACCCCAAACAGGATATGGAACCTGACGGGATGCCGGACATCTGGGAGCAGGAATATTTCCTGACCATTGGTTACGATGATTCGGATGAAGATGCCGATGGTGATGGCTGGACGAACTTGAAGGAGTACAAAGCTGGAACTGACCCGCAAGATAGTGCCAGTAAACCGGATGCATCGATCATTCCGGCCAGCGGACACATCGATGAAGCACCTTTTGGATGGTGGCTGTTCATTGCCATTGTGGCAGCAGCCATCATAATAGGCGCTGTCGTGGTCCTTCTGGGTTACCTGAGGATCCAACGCGTTGAGGAGAAGGAGCAGACCGAGGAAGCCGAGGAGGAGGCTATGCTGGCCACACCGCAGCTGGATATCCCGGCAATGCCCCAGATACCCATGGTCGATGGCAGCATCCCAACCCTGCCTGCGGCAGAGCAGCCTCAGACCGAAGCTCTTCCACCAGCACCACATGCGGAACCACCCATGGTACCCGCACCGATGGAAGGTTATCAGGAGCCTCCGATGCCGGAACCAGTGTCAGTACAGGAAGGTCCCGCGGGTCCGGGACCCGGTATGTAAGTAAATATCACCAGTATCGAGAACCGGATCGTGGGTTGAATAATGGGGAGCATCGAAGGATGCTCCTCTTTTTTTTCATTTTATACCTATTACATTCAGGGGTTTCCCCCAGATATTTATATAAGAAATAATTACTTTATCATCGTCAAGCCCGGAGGCAAGAGGCGGATGGGAATACTGGACAGATTGTTCAAGGGTTTTAGGTCCCTGTTCCGAAAGAAACAGCTGAGCATAGGTATATACGGTCCACCAAATGCAGGGAAGACCACTCTGGCAAACAGGATAACACGCGACTGGACCGGAAAACCGATGGGGAAGACCTCCGAGATACCGCATGAGACCAGAAGGGCAAAGGAGCGAAAAGAGGTTATAATCAAAGCTGCTGGATCACGGATCAACTTCAACATTATAGACACTCCCGGTATCGCTACGAAGATAGATTTTCATAACTTCGTGGAGGAATTCGGGATGGAAGAGGAGAAGGCAAGGGAGAGGGCAAAACAGGCCACGGAGGGTGTGATAGAGGCCATAAAATGGCTCGATAACGTTGATGGTGTCCTGCTGGTGATGGATTCGGCCATGGACCCCTTCAACCAGGTGAACGTTACCCTGATAGGAAATCTCGAGGCAAGGAAGCTTCCGACGATAATCGTTGCCAACAAATTCGATCTCAAGGAGGCTTCTCCGGCAACCATCAAGGAAGCTTTTCCACAACATCCCACCATCCCTATATCTGCCCTGAAGGGATACGGCATGGATAATCTATACAAGGCAATGGTAAAGTATTTCAGGTGATCGGATGGAAATCAGGAAGAAGATCGTCAAGGAAAGGGGAGAGGAAGGAGGCGGTATCTCCATCGATCTTATATCGACCGAGAGGCTGGAAGAACTGGGCGAGGGGAAGATAAGGTTCATCCTGGACCAGGTAAAGAAAGGAAAGGTGCTCGTCCTTGAAAAAGGTTTGAATGCCACAGAGGAACTTGAACTGATCCGGGTAACGATGACAGAGATAGACCAGGATTCTTTTATAGGGGTTGAAACACCGGGTTTCACTGGCAACATGAGCCGGAGGACGTTCTTCCAGAGGCTTTTACGAAGATCACCTCCTCCGAGGATGATGGTCGTCGGACCAGCACATCTTTTAAAGACAATAAAAAAAGATGGCAGGACCATAGAGGCCTTGATACTCACAAAGGAGGAGTTGAGCAGCGATGAGCTGCCTTCCGGTCTGGGTGAGGAAGGTGCCATAATAGACGGTCAGGAAGAGGAATAAGGCCTTCGAGCCCAATTATATCTATTAGTTCATACATTCTCATTACATCGAGTGATAGAAGATGCCGCACCAATGTCTGAACTGCGGAAGGATGATCGAGAAGGGTTCAAGGGAGATCCTGAGAGGATGCAATGAATGCGGCGGCAAGAAGTTCATGTTCGTGGACACCCCCCTCCCGCGGGAAGAAAGGGAGAGCCTCAAACGCAAGGCGGACAGGGTCCGCAACGAGATGATGAAAAAGGCGGACCCTGAATTCATTCAGTTGTTGAAGGACAAGGGGATAGGGAGCATAGGCGGCGCTCAGGTCGAGATGGACAGGGAACTCGGAGATGATTGGGTCCGGGTGCAGTACGAGAACAAGACAGGTATGGAGATATCACAAGAAGATACCGGGCCCACAACCGAGTTGGCAAGACCATCCGGGTCCCGACCATCTGCCAAGGACCTCATTTCACAGTTCGATCGCAAACTCGATGACAGAAAGGGATCGGACCCCTCAGCCACCGGAGAAAAGGGTGCAGATGAGGGGAAGCCGACAAAAAGAAGAGGCAAGAGAGGGACCGGGAAAGAAGCCAGGACAGGTCCCGTTCCCAAGAAGGATCGAAAAGGAAAAAGATCGGGTAAACAGATCGATGTGATAAATATCGTGGAGCAGGGTGTTTACGAGATCGATGTTAAGAGGCTCCTCGAGGATAACCCTATAGTGATCCAGAAGGACGGCTCATACCTCATACATCTGCCCTCCCTCTTCAAGGAGGGGAGGGAGAGGTCAAAAAAATGAGAACAGATCATCAGGAAGCTTACTGACCGTTTCCGGAATGTGTGTCACGTTCAGGTCTTAACGTGATCGGCGATCTTTCTCGCCAGGGTGGGGGTTATGCCCTCCAGTTTGACCAGTTCGAACGGGGATACCTTCTTGAGCTTCTCCATGTCGCCGAATCCGGCGTTGGTGACGGTCCTCGCCTTACCCTCATCCATACCGGGGACCTCTAAAAGCTTCTTCATCGCCTCATCCCTGGGATCGATCTTCTCGAATGTCGTTCCATCATCGGGAGAGGGAGCGAGCGCGGGTCTCGGCTTGTGAGAGCTATCCCCGAGTTCCCTGAGGGTGTGCCCCGGCTGGTCCCTGTCCGAGATCATGTCAAGCCTCCTCCCCAACCTCTGGGGGAGCTCTTCGAGGAAGGACAGATTATCCCTGAACCATCTATCACGGACCTCCAGCTCTTTCGACAGTCTGTCGGCATCTATTTCCAGTTCCCGGGAAAGCAGGTAGAGTTTCTTGTAGCGGTTCTTTTCCAGGTTCAACAGGTCAGTGGTCTCCTGGAGTCTGGTTCGGCAGTCGATGGTTTCCTTGTCGAGGGACGATCCCTTGACCTCCAGTTTTCTCAGCTCCGAATCCTTTGCATCGACCAGCTCCCGGAGGGTGGAGATGACCCTTTCCTTGTCATTTTCCTTCTCCTCCAGGTCCCTGATGCGGGCCATGGCCGCGACCATCTCTTTTTCCTGGGATTCGTAGGCATCCCAGAGCTTCATCAACCTCTCCTTGGCCAGCCTGAGTTCTTCGTCGGTCATTTCTGTGACACCCCTGAGGTTCGATGTATGTCGGGGAATGAACGAGAATGTATTTAAAAACTCTTCGGACGAAGTCCAGAAACCGAAAAAGATCTCTCTCTTCCTTGAAGTCCATGTATCGTCTGGATGGAGGTGATCGGGAAGTTACCCGAGAGGGAGAAGATCACCTCCTGGATAGGAGCCGGTCCCCATCATCCACAGAACTCCAGGCGATGGACCAGATCGAACATAGCTGGACGTTAAGATGGGATATCGGGTAAAAAATATAACCTCAGTCAGCCCTTTCAATCCTTCGGGATGTGGTCTATGTTGTCCGTTATCGGGAGGTCATCACAGAAAAGGACCTTTGCGCTGATAGTATTCTCCCTCCTTCTGATATCTCCCATTCTTACATATGGAATAGGGGGCTCCGGAACGTCGGAGGTCCCGATAGAACTGACGGCAGAGGGATCATCAAGTATATACTGGCCCATGATAGGGCGTGACCCTCAACATACCTTTAATGGCGCTAAGGCCCAGAGGGGTCTCACCGACCCAGTTGTGAGTTGGTCGGGAAACACCACTTCCCTCTCCTCGGTCGGTTGCGATATGACGGACAATATGATCTTCGATGGTGTAATACCCTATGAGGTGTTTGCCATCATAGAGTCGAACACGACCCATATCAGGATACGGGAGGGGGATACGGGAACGATCATGTGGCAGGTCGATGTTCGAAAGATCGATGGAAGAGCCACGAACCGGTTAAGGGTATCCCCGGCGCTGGCCGATATGGATTCGGATGGGTCCAAGGAGGTCCTCGTTTACATATGGGACGTGAACCAGTTCCAGCTCGGACTGTTCGAACCTGTTATCACCAGGAATGCAACGGGTTACCATCAATCGCAGACAGCCTATTTCGACGAAAGGGTATGGTTGACGATGAACGTCCCCAGCGGGCCCGATCCGCATTCCTCTCCTGTACTCTATGATCTTACAGGGGACGGAGTCGAGGATGTACTGGTGGGTGCCGGTCAATCCCTTGCATCATTCTACGGCAACAACGGGACTTTGATGTGGCTTGTTCCGGTAGGGCTTGTCGGGGAAGCCCTCTCCACTCCGGCCATCTATCCCGGGACCGGCGGCGTGAGACGGATAGTGGTGAATTCGCTGACAGCCACCAGGCAGAGCCTCAGGACCACCCTGTTGAACTTCAACGGGACACATCTCATGAACATCTCGGTCCCTCTGGGCAGCACTGTTCCATACCAGTACATGGGCAGGATCACGATGCCGGTGATAGGGGATGTTACCGGGACCGGACAGCAGGAGATCCTGGTGTCCTATCCTTCCAGGTTCGGAGAGGGCAGGGTCACTGTCTATTCATACCTCCTGGAAAATCTGGCCGAAATTGATACCATCACGGGGCTTCTGGAATCGACCCCCTCCGTTGCCGATGCCGACGGGGATGGGGACCTCGAGATATTCATCCACTCCAGGTATTACACGACAAGTTCCTGGATGAACATGAGCTGTTATGACATCGTCCCTCTCGGACCGGACCTGACGG
This sequence comes from Thermoplasmatota archaeon, assembly GCA_016928095.1. GTDB lineage: Archaea > Thermoplasmatota > Penumbrarchaeia > Penumbrarchaeales > Penumbrarchaeaceae > JAFGLL01. The sequence goes on along the minus strand of JAFGLL010000079.1, from coordinate 7,947 downwards.
TCAACGTCAGGTGGTGGAGGGACGGAACGAACGTGGGCACCTCCCCCCTCTACACCTCACCCCTTCTTTGCGACCTTGATGGGGACGATGCCCCCGATGCCGTGTTCTTCGCGAACGATTGGGTACATGCCGTATCATTCTCGGGAAATATCCTCTGGAGTCTGCAGATATCCTACCCTCAGTTCGGGTTCCAGGGCCTTATCGGAGACCTGGGCAGGGACGAGTTCACGGACATCTTCTTCGACGGGATCATGGTCTCTCAGGAGGTGATAGACCTGACGGTGGGGAAGCCTCTATCCAGTTCCATATATCCGGGGGGTGAACCGGTGGACGGTATACAGATACCTCTTCACTGCATAGTGGAGAACCTGGGTACCTCTCCGGCACAGGAGGTGAAGGTACTCTTCGAATCAACCCCGCCCGGAGGGGTGAGGGGAGTCATCGGGTCAACCGTGATCGATGAGGTGGTGAACACCTTCGAGGCAACGGTCCTGTGGACACCTGCAGGTGTCGGGAACCACATGGTCCATGTATCCATTGATCCAAACGGGACCATAGTGGAGACGAACGAGGCCAACAATGCAGGGGAGACCGGGATCATAGTGAGAGAGGCCATCGCTGACCTGGTCGTTTACGATATCAAGTTCGTTCGTGGCGACGGATCGGTCCTCACCGGTGAGAACGCAGAAAAGAGGCTTGTTGGGGGTGACCCCTCCTCTATCCTTGTGCAGGTAACGAACATAGGAGAGGGACCGTCATACGTTGGACTGCTCAACGTCTACATCAACGGGACTTCTCCAGGGGTGGAGGGGTCCGATGTTCCGATAGGTTCGGTCAAGCCGGGGGAAGTATCCAACATCTCCATACCATGGACACCAAAGGAGCTTTCTCCAGGCGTCATGGAAACCAGCTACAATATCTCCGCTGTCATAGATACCGACACGCAGGGTATGCAGGAACTGGACAAGTTCAACAACGACGGTTGGAACATCTCACGGGTGAAGTCCAGGGTCCCCATTGGGGGTTACGAGATATCGGGTACCGTAACCAATAGTCAAGGCCAGGGCGAACCGGAAGTCCGGATAATGGCGACCAACATGAGGACAATGGTGTCATTGGAGGATGATAGCAATTTCCAGGGAGATTATTCCATCTATCATCCCCAGACGGATTATCTGGATGGTGATGAGATAGAGATACATGCAAAGAAGTCCAGTTCCTGGGCCAAGGACTTGACTCGGATATATTCCGAGGATGGTTCAGGGATCGTGGTGTTGAGGCTCACCGATGTTCCTACCACCTCGATGGCGATGGTCCCGGACGGTCAGCTGGAGTATGAGGTACTTCCCAGAGTGGAATACAATATTAGGTTCTGGGTGGACAATACCGGCAATATACCGGGAGAAGTATCCCTGGAAAAATTGGTGTCGGGTAACACCTCGCTTCCCGCTACCCAGGTGATGGTTTCTCCCCTTGAATTCTCCATCCAGGCTTCCGAGAGGAAGGAGATCACCATTCACTTCACCGTGCCATCAGGTGAGGAACCCGATCGGACCATGGTATTGAGGATCGACGGAGAGATGACCGGTAATGGTACCGCTCTTTCATCCCTTACCTATACGTTCATAGTTGGAAGGTCCGGCTCCATTTACCACGAGTTCGAATCCCCAAAGAACGTGACGCTCAATGCCAACAAGGAGGACACTGCCTCCTTCCTCATCTATCTGCTAAATCAGGGGAACATCCCGGTGGATTACAACCTGACAGCAAGCGGTGTTCTGCTTCCGTATTCCGCGATAGACGGGGGTGAGGGGACCCTGTCCCCTTCGGATTCCACGCAGATAAAAGCATCGATAACCATTCCACCATCCGAGGACCGTATGGTCGGTGACCTGGAGCTGAGGACCTCCGGATCGCCCAAGAAGATCGGATGGGAGGTCCGGATCGAGAGCAAGTTCCCTGATCTGGGAGCAGATGAGGTCATCAGGATCGCGGATCCCAACCCGGTCCTCGGGGACAGGATCACCCTTCTAGGGACCGTATCGAACACCGGTGATATGGAGGCGGAGGAGATAATCTGCTCTTTCTACGAAGGGGATGAACTGATCGGAAGCTCCATCATGGATTACCTTGGGGCCGGGGAGGAAGCAACTGCACCGGGTGTTGTCTGGCAACCCTCAGGGACCGGGGAGAGGGAGGTGTCCTTCATCATAGACCCGGAAAATGTCCTGCTGGAAGAGGATGACGACAACAACGATGCCGTCAGGATATTCTCGTTCTTCCCTGATATATCGATCTCGACCGCAGACCTGGAACCGGTAAAGGTCATGGCAGGCGATCAAGTGAAGGCCTCGGTCACCGTCAAGAACATCGGAAATGCGCGGATAGACAGGGGCTTCGAGATGTCGATACGCAAAGGAGGTGGTCAGGGCGACACTCTTGCCCATCAGGAGTATGACAAGGATGTCCAGGCTGGAGGAAGCGATACCGTCAGCGTGGAATTGATATTCGATATCCCCGAGGACCTTGAAGGAGAGGTGGAGATCTGGATAGGGGTCTCCATCATCGGCTCCGAAGAGAATGTCAAGAACAATAACGAGGTCCTGCTGCCTCTGGAGGTGGAGAACCCTCAGGTGAAGAGTACGAACTACGTTCTGTTCGGGATCATCGGGGTCGGTATCGCTGTTCTTCTGGTCGGGGCCGGTCTCTACATCTGGAAGTTCGGCCTCCCCATATCCCCCCCTCCTGGCAGTGATAAGGAAAAAACGCAGTACCGGGACGGAGCGATCGTCGAAGCCGTCGCTGATCCATCCTCAGAAAAAGGAGATGACACCGAGGGCGGCCCAGTGGTGGAAATGGACCTGGAAGCTCCCGCCGACGAGGGACCTGAAATGAATGAAGAAAAGGTGGTCGTTGTTGCCGAGGTGGTCGAGGTGGATGAGATCGAGGAGATATCCCCCCCGGGAACCATGGCCAATGATCCTATGGAAGATGATGATAGAGAAGGACTGATCCCCGAGATATAGATGAGGGGGCTCCCTGCGACCGGACCGGGATGGAGGTATTTGGTCCAAAAGATCCAATCTCAGGTGACCCTGGACGCCCTGAGCGGACGGGTTGTGGGATATCCTCCCACAGGTACATTCTTTTCATTTCGTCGGCCTGAAATTTCCTTGGAGATCTGCGGTCTTCTCTTATCGTTATCATTATATGATGAGGAGCCAGATTCCTTATCGTTCGATCGGAGCGGTCCGTAGACGATGTAGAAGATAATGAAAAGGATACCAAGCAGGGACATGGATCCCAGGCCACCGACGATGGAATAAGACGCCAATGTGGACATGACCGGTCCGTTGGGTGGTCTTTTGGGGGGGATCCTATAATTTGAGTTTCGGGGGATGGGGTCGTCCGGGTCTGTTGGATCGAAGGGTCCCCCCCGCGGATCGTAAGGGAATGACCTCTCCCCATCGGAGAGGGGTATCTGGAAACCGATCTCCTGGATGTTCGTCAGTCCGTCACCGTCCTCATCATCTTCAGGGAGGTGGTGTATGATATCCCCCCAGTAGTATCTTTCCCTGATATCAGGAAGACCATCGTTGTCGTTATCGCCATCGGACCGGACAGGAAGCTGTATGGATGTAAATGCTGCCATTTCCCCCGTCCTCTCGTACCAGACCGTCAACTGGACAAGGAACCTCTCGCTCTGCGGTAGGTCCGGTCTTCTGTTCGAGGGATAGAACCTGGTATCCAGGGTATTTCCTCTGTGGATCGTAATGTTGCCATCCGCAAGGTTTGTTATGTTCCACATCAGGATGATGGACCTGTTGAACGGGGTGAGGATGACGGCCTTCAAAACGACAAGCTCTCCCCATTCCGCCCCGATGTTCTCCCCACCCGGCAGAGGCCCCAGTTCGTTGACATCCTGAACATCCTCGATGAATTCGGTCGAAATATCTACGGTCGGTCCTCCAGAACCGGACACACTCCGGGGGGCCAGGGGGAACAGGATAAAAGAGATCGACAGGATGAGGATGCAGCTCCATTTCATGGTAACTTCATCGTTTGGGGCCCCATATAATAAAATGGAGGAATAACATCTTAAAAAATATCATTTAGTATCTAAATATATCATTTACCATCAAAAACATATTTACCGTCAAGACCAATAAAGGGATGTAGAGGAAGATGAACCAACAAAGGGACTACCTCAAGAGGGTCACGGTCGAGAACCGCATCCTCCTGCTTCTCCGGGACCACATCAATGAGCAGGACGATTACTCCGTTTCTGAAGTGCTCTCACAGGGGGGTATGTCCGAAAAACTGTTGGTAAGGCAGAACAATCTCTCACGGGAACTGCAGTCCCTTTCGACCAGGGGATATGTACAGACCAGATCCGCCCATGTGAACGGATTGCAGAGGCGTAGAAAAGTATATTTCCTATCTCCAGAGGGACATGAACGATCGCATGATATTGCAAACGAATTGAGGAAACTGTATGTGGTGGTGAAGGAAAGGGACGGCAGCCAGCATGAGTGGCAGCTCGGGAGGCTGCAGGACCATCTCTCGGAGAGTATGCATAGAAGGGTCGGTCTTCATGAGGTGGTGGAGGAATTACTTGAGGAAGGGGAAGCAGACCTTGGCAAGCTACTTGACGGGGAGGTGAGACATCAAGCATCGTCAGATCCCATAGTGAAGGAGTTCTACGGCAGGGAAGGGGAGCTAGGGATCATGAAGGCCGCCTTCCTGGCGAAGGGTCCGGTGATCCTATCGATCATTTCCATCGCGGGGCAGGGTAAGACAACGCTGGCCTCCTTCTTCATATCCAGCGAGCATCTGAACTGCACATGGATCAAGGTGAACAGATGGCTGACACCCCAAAAACTCTTCTCGGACCTCATGTCACGGATCGGAGAGCCTGGTCATCGGGGAACAATGGACCATGGGTCCGATCCTATAAGGGAGCCGGTGAGGATGGTGGATGCGCTCATCGATGGGATGGCAAGGACCGGATCGGTATTGGTCCTGGATGATTCCCATCTTCTTGACAAGGATACGGTGACAATATTACGCCTTTTCAGGGAGAGGTCACTGTCCCGGAAGGTTCCCTTGAGGACGATACTCACTTCAAGGGAGAGGCCAAGGATATACAGCAGGACGGAAGCCCAATTGAAGAAGGATATCGTCGAGATCCAGCTCGATGGCCTTGATAAGGGTTCTGTCTCCAGGTTCCTTCTATCGAAAGGGATACCTCAGCCTCTGCACGAGGACTACTACCGCCGAACCATGGGGCACCCGCTCACCATCGCTCTTCTGGCCCTCAGGCCTGAGACCGGACCCAAGGAAGCTGGTATCGCAGTGGGCCGGTTGATGGAGGATGAGGTTCTATCCAACCTTGCACGGGAAGAGCTCACCATCATGGAATTCTTGTCCATCATGGACATCCCCGTTGAAAAAGAGCTCCTCTATTCCCTTCCGGGGATCACGAGGGAGATCGTTCTGGGAGTTCTATCGAAACTGCTTATCAGGGAATATAATGACGGGACCGTCGATCTCCACGACCTTCTGAAGGAGACGGTCCGGCCTACGATCTCGAGGGATCGCTCGGATATTTACAAAAGGACCGCTTTCAAGCATTTTTCGAGAAGAGGTCGGGATATAGACCTCGTGCAGACCATGCATTTCGCCATGGAACTGGGTATGACCGAGGTGGTAGTAAGGCTCATCTCGGACCACGGTGAATACCTGCTCGGGAGAGGGTATCCCCAGGTGATCGATGCTCTGGACAGGATGTCGATCGATATTGATGACCCCGCGACCAGGGTTCGCATGCTCCTGATCCGGTCCGATTCGGAGCGTTTGAGGGGTGGTGTCGAGAATGCTGTCAGGTTTCTTGATGAGGCTTCGGATCTCGCCATGACCATCAAGGGGAGGAAAGGGGTCAACAGCCAGCCCTTCCTGCAATCAAAGGTCCTCCGAAGGTACGCGGAGGTTAAGGAACTAGAAGGTTCCGGCAAGGAGGTCCTGGAACTGTACCTCAGGAGCCTGGCCCTCGTGGAAAGTTCAGGGGAGAAGGAAGAGACCGCAAGGGTGTATTCCGATACCGGCATGGCCTATCTTGGTATGAGGGAGTTCGAGCGCTCCATCACGAACCTCAGGAAGGCTTTGGAGATATACAATGAACTGGGTCTGGAAAGAGGGTTGGCCCAGTCCAGGACGGACCTTGGCATAGTGTATTTCCGGAAACTGGAACTCGCGAACTCTCTCAGGGAACTTCTCCAGTCCGCAAGGATATCCCGGGAGTGTGGTTTCGAGAGGACCAGGTACATGGCGCACTATTGGACCGGAAGGTTGTACATGACCGTCATGCAGCCGGAGGAGGCCGTATACTATTACAGGTCGTCCATGATGGGTTTCGGTAAGATGGGTGACCCAAAGAACTGTTCAAGGGCTCTCATCGGTTTCGTCTCTTCATGCTTGAAATCTGGTGAAAGGAGGAAGGCTGAAAGGTCCATCTCGAGGTTGAAGAGGGAGCTGATGGGAGGAATGAAGGCATTCCTGCCGTGGGCAAGGATCGATATCTCCTCGGAGGTCATGGTGGTATGTTCGCACCTTGACCTGTTCGAGGCGGTCCTAAAAAGGAGGAAGGACCTGCTCTCCCGGAATGCAGGCCCTCATTTCGATCATCTCAGGACGGAGTATGAAGGTGGGGCTCTGATCGATGCCGTGAGCAATTTCTCCTGGGCACTGTCACCGGATTTCAAGGGTCCGAACATGGATTATCTGGATGTCATCGAAAAGGAGGCCATGAGAATGAATGATATCACATCCAGGATCGCCGTGTTATATGCGAGGGCCACATCCACCGAGATCGATGATGATGAGATGCGCTCCAACATCAGAAAGGCCCTTTCCCTCTGTATAGATGGGTTCGAGGAAGAGAGAAAGAAGCTTGTCCAGTATCTCTCGCTTCGGTCAGGGAAGTTGTAATAAACAATGAATACCCTGACCATTCTCGTTTTGGGGAAGTCTGAACATGATACTCGATCTTGGTGTTACCCTTCCGGTCATTCCCTTTCTACTGCTGATAGGGATCGCCCTCATCATTTACGGAAAGGAGATACTGGACATCATGTCCTTTCCGATAGGCGCCCTTGCAGGCGGTATACTGGCCTACATGATAATGGGGGGCCTGCTGGCGAACTCTGACATCCCCACATGGGTGTCCATCATTGTAACGGTCCTTCTTGCGATCGGCGGAGGTCTGGTGGGGAGAGGTACCACGGCAATGCTTCTCGCACTCTTCACGTCCACTGTTATCATTGACGTCATCTCGGTGTTCCTTGGGGACGGGAGCGATATCATCCTTATCGTGATAGGCCTGGTACTGTTCCTGGCCATGGTTGCACTGGTACAGCGTGTGATGGAGTTCTTCTCATCCTTCCTTGGCGGGACGGCCTTCGTGATGGGGCTGACCCCGCTCCTGGATGCTATGGATGATCTACCTCTCAGACTGGTCCAGATCTCCGTGATCATGGTGCTCTGCATATCCGGGGGTTTCATCCAGCGATGGCTCAACAAGAGGCTGCATAGCTCAAAGGAGCAGGTGTTCTGGGTTCCCACGAAGAATACTGCATGAGATCAATGATGTTGTAGTTCCTTCTCCTGTAGCCTTTTTATCTCGGAGGCCACATCCCTTTCGAACCTTTTCCACCCGATTATTACCTGCTGAACGGAATACCTCGGATCCTCTATAAGAAGTGAGAGATCATCGAGGAGGTCGAACAGTTCCGGGTCCACCTTGTACCTCTGCGACAGGAAGAGAAGCTTCATACGGGCGTTCTGGATCTCCTGCCTCACGAAGAATCGAAAGAAGAGATCGGTCATGTCCACTCTGACCTTTCCCTCTTCGATACCCTTGGATATCCTTGCGATCTCCGCCTTGTCGTC
>JAFGLL010000078.1 GCA_016928095.1 Thermoplasmatota archaeon | reverse complement strand
TAAAGATCTCACCGATAGCGGGAGAGGTCCTTGGAGGTTTGCTCTTATCCCCCCTATTGTTGAACATTCTTTCCGAAACCCCGGAACTTCTGACCTTCTCCGAGTTCGCGATCATCGTTATAATGTTCCATTCGGGTCTGTACACCGATTTCTCCTCTTTCAGGCAGTACAGGTGGACATCCATTGTCGTGGGGGCGCTCGGGGTGTTGGTCTCGTTCGCTCTGATATTCATACTGTCCTTTCTGGTATTCGGAATGTCCCTCGAGACCTCGCTATTCCTCGGTGCGATCCTGTCCAACTCCGCAATAGAGGTCTCTTCGGCAATGCTGGCGAATACCAGGTTCGACAAGCTTCGAACGATAGTGGTGGGGGCAAGCTTTATAGACGACATACTTGCGGTGTTCGTGCTCGGGGTCGTTCTGTCGTTCGTGAGGACCACACCGGGGATATTGCTTCCAGTTTTCGGAGAGGTGAGCGGAATAACGTCATCCGTTCTGAGCCTTGTATGGACCTCATTGAAGGTCGTCGCCTTTCTGCTCGTGACTTTCTATGTGCTCAGCAAGCTGTCACATAAAATATTGGACCGGTTCGCCACCAAGAGGTTCGAGGTACTGCTCTCCGTTGGTTTCCTGTTCGCTCTCGGTCTCGGCATCTTCGCGAAATGGGTGGGTCTTCACGAGGTCATTGGGGTATACCTGGCAGGGTTGATCCTGAGCCAGTGGGGGGTCACTCCGGATCCCATGCTGACCAGGGGGATCGCCTGGATGAAGTTCAAGAGGTTCTTCACGAACATGATGGAGGCACTTTTCTCACCGATATTCTTCGGGGTCGTCGGTCTTTTATTGGGAGCCAATCTTGTGAGCGAGGGAGGAGATTCGGTCCCGTTCATTATACTGGGGGTAGTCCTCTTCTCGTTCTTTGCTTTCATGGGGAAGATAGTGGGATGCGGAATGGGGGCCCGTCTGAAGAAGATAGCCCCTTCGGGTGCGTTGCTGATAGGGGTCGCGATGGGAGGCAGGGGAGCCCTGGAGTTCATACTTATAAAATCCGGTCTGAAGGAGGGGCTGCTTTCACCCGACGAGTTCTCCATCATTATAATCGTCACGATGATAACGATACTTCTCACACCGGTTCTTTATCAGGTGACATCTAGATGGAAAAAGGAAGAGCTCGAAAAGACGGACCTATGATGTTTGTGTTACTTTGGTTCGGAACGGTTACACTTAGAAAAAGTGTTCTAAATTTTCCACTATGCCAGGGGTAAATTAACACCACTTTGCTTTCCACTTACGTGCGCATATCAGAAAATGCAAAGCATTTTCCTATGTTCAGAAGATCTGCGATCTTCTCAACAAGTCGGAAAGACCCCCCCTGGTTTGGGAAAAAACCCTTGAGAGTTTTAAAAAAGTATCGAAAAATGATTCCGGTTACGGGGGGAATCTGGAGATCTTTTTCGAATGCCATAAATCAAGTTAAGTGATTACCCTAATCTTATAAATTATTCCTAAGTGAATTCATTATTGAATTGGTTATCTCATATGATGGATTGGTAACATTCATTGATCTATTGATCAATGCGATCGCATATGGGTATATCTTACCCCCCCACAGGTTTGAGTTATCATAATGATAGGGGATCAAGCTCTTTATATCTAATATCACAGGAACTTCCATTGCTGCAAAATGTTTTGGAGGTTGTTTCTCAACCCATTCAATTGCTTCTTTATCAATGTCAGTTGACATGATTACAGAAATTGACATGGTTCCTGACCATAATCCTCTTGGCAATCCTTTCATGTTCTTTATTGAATAAGTACAACAATGCTCCGAAAATGAAATGATATCCTCCTTGCTAACTTTCTCCTTTTGCGTGATAAAATAGAAAATATTCCATTTAGTATTCAAAGTTGAAGGTGCTGCAAGAGGGATCTTCTTAACCAATGGATCATTATAGATTTCATTGACCGTTTCTTTCTTATACAGTAATATTGAATGATAACCATTCATATTGACATATTTCTCATTAAAATTTCTGTGTTTTAGAAATTGAGAGATTTGGTTCATTTTCTTATTCGAAATGAATTTTCGAGGATTGAAAGTATTATAATCGAATTTCTCTTTCATCGGATGTGGATCATACTCCTTCCCTATCTGAAGAATGATAAAATAAATTCCGAAAAACAATCCTATCATAAGGATTAAAACAAAAGATATTGAACAGCAGATTGAGAGAAAAATCGTTAAAAAACCATCGAGGATTGCTAACATCTTTTTTATCTCTCCTTTTTCCCCGTTGTGTTAGACTTGAATCTTGCCGTTTCCGTCCAAAGTAGGCATAGTTCTCATAGCTCTTCTCCCTTTCCTTATCCATACATTCTTTATTTTCTAGTTCTTCTTAGTTGATTCTCCTTTCACTATTAAATTGTCTTCTCCTTTTCCAAACCATTTCCAAGATGCTATTGTAAAAATGAAAGTTAATGAAAGTGATGAAAAAATCACTAATAAGGCAATAAGTGATATTATTAATATATTATTCATATTAATAGATATAAAATATTTATACAATTTATACAATAAAAAGCCAATTCCCATTAAAAAGACTATACCAAAAGATGCAAAAAAAACCATCCATAATATGGATTTCTTTTTAACTAAATCATCTACCATTTGATCACTCATTATCTACATCATTTTGCCTTATCCGTCCATTTTGGGAATCTTATTTCAGTTTGTTTAATTCGTTGACGAATCGATTCCTGTTAAATGGTTTTTGACTTTTCTCAACCTCATAGATCTCTCCGAGAACTACAGTTCCGATCTTGTGAATGCTTTCATGTCTTGTATAACCAAGGTCCATTAGCCTTTTCAGAGTATCCTTGACCTCCTTTGGATCATCACCCTTAATTTGATTCTCGACTATTGTATGGATCGCTTTGTGGAGATCTTTATCGTATCCGGGTTCTTCGTCCTTTTTCATCATATTATCTCCCTCAACCTTAAACGATTTATAGGATCATAATATGCGTTAATCTCTCTTCAATTTTGCCTTTCCCGTCTAAAGAAGGAATCGTTCTCATTGCTCTTCTCCTTTTCCTTTTACCGTTCATATATGCTTCTTATCCGTCTTTCAGATATTTCCTTAATTCATTTAAAAAATCATTCTTTTGTTTTGTTGAATGGAACGCTTTTATAGGAATGATTAAAGCAGACAAATCTGTGTCATAAACAAATATATGCTCTTTAGTGGATTTCATTTTTACAATTCCTTCCCATCTCACATGCTCATCTCTGTAATAGTTCGATCGATGTAATCCATCTGAGTCTATTCTGATTTTATTCTTTCCGAGATATGATTTTATATTCTTTCCTTTTATAGTTTCTTTTGCAATAATGTTGTTGATATTTCTTTTTAATACAATATACTTTATGAAAAAATATACAATTGTTGAAAGGAAAGTGAAAGATATTACAAACGGAAAGGGCTCTCCTAACGGATCTTCTATACTGCCAAAAATGAGGAATGAAAGTATCCCAATTATAAATACTAAAATTATGAATAGACCGATAATAATTCGATAGTTTCTTGCTGTGTTTGTTTCTTTCAAGTTATATTCAAATGATTTTTCAAGGTCATATGGAGTTTCTTCGTATTCAATTTCCATTTTCACTCCTCTCAATTTGCCTTTCCCGTCCAATTCCGGCAACGTCCTCATAGTTCTTCTCCTTTTCCATATCCGTCCAAAGTCGGCATCGTTCTCATAGCTCTTCTCCTCTACTATCCTTGTCAAGATCTGCTATCTCCTCGAGACCTCCTTCATGCTATCGATGGACTTTGTTGTAAATGAAATTTGCCTTCTTCGGCAATTGCAGGGATACCTCTTCCTCTAATCCTCGTGATCTTTCTAAAACTTACCATGCCATCGTAGAAAGACTGTCGTTATAAATGAAACATGCATGAGACCGAAGGGGTGCGGAATATCAGATCTTCTTGAAAATCCTTTTCGATCATCCATATCCCAATGTATTCTATCGATAGATAGATCTTTAAGGTTTGACCCAACAGGTTTCAGGATTCGAAGGTCATTATCATTCATGATAGGAACATCGGTCCTCTTCGACAAGCTTGTCGCAGATGTCATGTGATAAAAAGATCCGGGTGAGAGAGAACGAAGAACCCCTATCATTTCCTCTTCATCATGGGCACCGCCCCCTTCCATACGTTCTTCTTCGTCGGGGGTTGGATATCATCCTTGAAAGTGCTCCCGCTCATAGAACGGACATCCTCTATGGTATAGAATGCATTGGGGTTGAAGGACTTCACCTTTGAGACCACATCCCTCACCTCTTTCCTCTTGAGTGGCATGTAGATGATATTTACAAGTCCCCAATCGCTCCTGGCATCCACGATCGTGAACTTCCTCCCGCTCTTCTCCAGCCATTCCACAAGGTTCGTCGCGGAGCGTCTTGTGATGACCCTGAGCAGAACGAATCCTAGGGATATCTTGTTCTCTATCATTATCCCGACATAATTGCCTATGGCGAACCCGGTCCCGTAGGCTATGTAGTTCACAACGTTGGAGAGGTTCTGCATGATCTGCCCGATGGCCACAAGCCAGATGATTACCTCAAAGAAACCCATTACCGGTGCAAGGTATTTCATTCCCTTTGAAATGAAGATGATCCTCAGTGTGCCTATGGTAACATCGACTATCCTGGCCAGACATATCAGGAGTGGGATGATGACCCATCTGAATATCTCGGTGTCGAAGAATTCCATGATGCCCACCTTCTCCACTCGCCAAACCTATGAAGATATAAAAATTCAACGTCCGAAACCCTGAACGTTCTCAGTTTCGAGGGGGTTCCCGAGGGCTATTATAACCCTGCTGCAGGTTCCTGGGAGGCCCCCCGGGTGGAAGCTGCTTCGGTGCATCTCCGGGGAGCTGACCGACCTGTCGAGCAGCATCGGGTAGTTGGGGGGTCGCCCCCGGTCCAGGGAATTGACCGGGAGGAGGCATCATGTACTGGGGGGGTTGTGGCTTCCGCCCCCTCACCATGAGCAGCAGTATACCAATGATCACCAGAACAAGGATGAAGATCGCACCGGCCACCACAAGGATGAGCAAAGTGGTGCTATCATCACCGGAAGACCCGACATCCATACTGTCCTCATCGTCGTCATCTGCTTCGTTGGCGGGAACATAGATATGGAACGTCTGAACAAGGGTTTCTGCCTCCAGATCGGCTTTGGAGCCATCCTTGACCACGATCTTCAGCATGTAATCACCCGATGACAACCCGGAGGTGTTCCACACGAACGAGTTCGCGGTGATCCCCTGCCCCTCGTATATGGGGTTCCAGGCATCTATGGATGCCTCGCTGTAATAAAGGTAATACATGAGAATGTCCCCGTCCGCATCACTTCCCTGCCAGGAGAATGATAAGTCCCCCGTATTGTTGGATCCGGGAAGAGGGAAACCCACGACATTGACGGTGGGAGCATCGGGATTGTTTATCTCGAGGGGTGGGTAGACGAACTCGGTGAACTGGTTCGTGAGGACCGGATCGTAAACCCTTATCTTCAACCGGTACTCGCCGTCATCCATCGCCCGGGTATCCAGATCGAAGGTCCCGGTATTGACGACATTCTCGTCCAGAGGCACCCACAGTTCCCCATCCCCGGACAGGTAGAAACCGGGAGAGAGGAACTCGGTCTCACCGGCGTCAGGATCGTCGAGTGTATAATGGAACTGGACGACTCCCATCAGGGGGCTTCGAGGCGCCTGCGTGTTCAATATCTCCGGCAGGTCCGGATTGTAGATCTCTATGTCCATGAAAACCTCTTCCGAGTATTCGCCAGAACTGTCCCTGACCATTATCCTTAGCCTGTGGTCCCCGTCGCTCAACCCCAGCTGCAGCGTGTCCAGTTCATAGTATCCCGTGTTGTCCTCCACCGATGCCAGTTTGGTCCATGTACCCTCCTCCACGAACATGATGGAAAGGTCAAAGGTGAGATCCGAAGCATCGTCCTCCTGGTCCAGCGCCTCCCAAACGACATTCACCTTGCCACCAACCTTCTCATCTCGCGACGGGGACAGGAAGGAAACGGTGGGGGGGTCGTTGTTGAATATGGAGAATACGGAGGACGAAGAGGTGTTCATGAGACCTCTAGGGTCGGTCACCCTGACCTCTATGACATACCGGTCCCCGTCCGAGAGCTCCAGGGTATCGAACTGGTAGGAGCCGGTATTCTCCAGACCCTCCGCCAGGATGTCGTATTCGGCCCCCAGATCGTCCGATATTCCTATATCCACTGTCAGGTCCAGGATATCGTCCTCGTCATCCCACGCTTTCCAGCGGACCTCTCCCGTCCCTGTCATCACCTCGCCTTCCGGGTTGGGGTAGTTCACCAGCAGCAGGGGCGGGTCAGGATTGTTGATCTCGAATTCGGAGGAGAACACGGCCTCGCCCACCATCAGATCGCTGTCGATGGCAACTATCCTGACCTTGTATCCGTCGCCATCCGGCACCCTGGGATCGGATGTGTCCCACTTGTAAGAGCCCGTGTTGGGAGCTTTCTCCTTGATCAGTGTCCATTCGTCCCTGTTCCGTGCATAGTAGAGGTCTATCTCGAGAGAGCTTCCATCCTCCTTGTCCTCCGCTCTCCACCGTATGTCGAACTCCCCCTCCACATTCCCCTCCGCTCCTATTTCATCCGACATGAGGTCCTCCCTGAACTGAACAAGCGATGCTTCCTTCTGCAGGACCTTTTGGGTGAGGAGGTCCTGCCCGATCCATCCGAGCCTGGCTGTCGGGTTGGTCCCGTGCCTGCGGGGGTATGCATCCTGGGCAAGGACCACATGTGCGTTGACGTTCGGATCGTTGAAGGTGTCGCTTTCCACGGTGAACGTGAACTCGACCCATGCCTGCGTGGAGGTGTGCCCGGCATGGGCGGAGATGCTGATGGGTGCTATGGTCGTCCTGGTCTGGATGGAATTGCGGAGCCTGGTATCAAGAGCGCTATCGTTGGCCGATGTGCTTCCACCGACCCACGGGTCCATACCATCGATGACATACCGGGGAATTCCCCCTTCAAGAGAATAGAATGTCCTTCTCTCGACAGCCTTGTCGTATGGAACCCCAACCCCGTAGGTTCCCCCGCCCGAGTGCCATTCCACCCCGATATACCTGTCAGGGAACATCGTCTCGTCAAGGTCCAGCCTGTTCATCGCCCCTATCACACCCGTGCAGTATCCGCACCATGTGGCGGTGAAGTCCTCTACCATGATCCTCTGCTGGGTCCCGGTGGTCACGGTCCTTCCGTCCACGGGAACGAAGGCTGCCTGGTAGATATCCGCGCACTGCGCTGTCTCGCTTCCCGCCCCCTGGTTCTCTGTCTTGGTGACCTTGTTCGAACTCTGCAGGATCACCATGAAAGCGATATCCTCCCAGCTGTTCTGTTCAACGTCCTCCGTATAATGCGGGTCATCGGTACCGTAGAAGGAAGGTGCTGGAAGTGAAACGTTCACGGTCTCCCGGTATCCCTTCAGACCACCTCTGAGAGGAACATCATCCTGTTCGTCACACCCTCCATATGGAAGGATCGAAGCGGAAGGAAGAACAAGGGCGGTCAATATCAGGGCGGCGATCAAGCCTGCGTTTTTCAATATCATCACCACTGGAGCTTAAATTACACCGACATTCGGGGTCGCTCTATTTTTACTTTATGAGAGGTCGGTATACATTCCGGAGGGCAATCGATGACAGCCCCCCGATGTCCCAATATGTTCTCAGGGTCCCTGAGGCATCCCGGGAGATGGCTGGGTGGGTGCCGGAGGAAGCTCCTGCGGAGGCTGGTTCGATGGCAGCTGCCCCCCATCCACCGGTGGTGGAAGAGGTGCTCCGGGCTGCATCATCGGGACACCACCCGGAGGTGGTAGCTGGTTCGCCTCTGCCTTCCTCCTGCTGATTATCACCAATGCAGCGGCCACGAGGATGATGATCATCAAGACCACGATCCCCACGACGATCCCGAGGATCAGTCCCATATTGTCCTTTTGATCGTCATCATCGACGGGTGCGATGTCGTCATCGTCATCATCATCGACGATGATCTCCTTCTCCTTGATCCTGAAGGAGGTGGTTGTTATCTCGGTCTCGAAGCCGTCCCTGGTATCCTCGACAGCCACCAGTCTGAGCTCGTAATCCCCTGCAGGTAGCAGTGAGATGTCCCAGGTGAAGGAGGAGGTCGAGATCTTGAACGCTCCGGGGACCATTGACCAGCCCGAATCACCCACAAGGTGGTAATAGGCCGTATAATACAGCTTGTCCCCTTCAGGATCGGAACCGGACCATGAGAATACTATGGTACCCTCGTGTTCCACGTTGGGGTCGGGCGGGGACGTCATCTCAAGCGTTGGCGGGTCGTTGTTGTCCACTGTAATATCCGGGAAGAGGTGCTCCGCGGACCTGTTGCGGTCACCAGGCTGACAGTCGGAGACCACCATCTTCACTGTGTAGGTGCCATCCTCGAACCCGGAAACATCAAGGGTATAGGCGCCGGTGTTCGGGATGCCGTCCGCAACGGCCACCCAATCCGCACCGTCCAGGTAGTAGAACCATACCTTGAGCCCGTCCGTTTCCCCCGGGTCCGCATCCTCCGCATACCATGTGAAGGACGCCGCTTTGGCAATGGTCGATGTCGGTCCCGAAGCGCTGACTATCTCCGGTTCGTTCGGATTGTAGACCGTGAAATATACCGTCGAGACGCTCGAAAGCTCACCCCTGGAATCCCTAACAAGGAGGCGGAGAGTATAGACGCCATCCCCCTCCTCGAGGTCCAGCGTGTCCAGTTGGAAGGAGCCGGTGTTCGGCTCCCCGATGGCGAGCTCCTTCCAGTAGGTCCCTCCCGAGAACATGTAATAGAGGTCGTAGGTCATCTCCCCGGGTCCGTCCTCCTGATCACTGGAGGTCCATTCCACGGTGATGGTCTCGGATACGACATCCTCTTCATGGGGTTCCTGTATCCGGCACTCGGGAACGTCGTTGTTGTAGATGGAGAAGATATCGGATCCTGCCTCGGCATACAGACCGCTGGTGTCCGTTATCTTAACGTTCACCTTGTAGTTGGTCCCGTCATCGAAGTATGTTGTATCGAACTGGTAGGATCCGGTGTTGGGTATGGACCCGGGGGTGAGGGAGGAGTACACTTCCCCGCCATCCTCCGATATGGAGATCTCGACCGTGAGCTTTGCGGTGGTATCCTCATCATCCTCGGCCGTCCATCGGATGGTGGGCTTTCCGCTGAGCTCCTGCCCTTCCCTGGGGGACGTTATCTGAAGGGTCGGAGGGTCAGGGTTGTTGATCTCGAAGCCGAAATTGGAGGAGTCCTCCGCTGACATGATATCTGAATCGGTTGCCCTGATCATGAGGATGTAACCGTCATTGTCAGGTACCCTCGGATCGGATGTATCCCACGTATAGCGGCCTACATTACCGATGCCCTCGGCGATGGGTGTCCATTCCATGCCCGATCTCATGTAGTAGAGGTCTATGGATACATCGGAGCCGTCCTCGTCATCCTCTGCCAGCCAGATGATGTCGAACTCTCCCTCGATCATCCCATCATCGAACTGGTCCTGTATAAGCTGGTCGTTCAGTGATACTATCGGTGTATCCGGGTTGAGTACGGTCACTCCGATAGTAACGGTACTTTCCTCGTCCCAGTAATCCTTTGCGGTTATACGGATCTCGTAATCCCCGTCCGGGAATATGTAATCATCACCGCTCATTGCAGCCGTGTTCCATGGATATACCGAACCGGATTTCTTGACGTTTACCCAGTCGATCCCACCGACCGGTCTGACCGCAACATTGCTCACGATCTTGTCGTCGGAGGCGTCGGGATCCGTGGTCGAAAAGCCTATGTCCACGGTTCCCGAGAGCAGGGACCCGTCACCGGGGGTTATGCCGGAGATGGCGGGCGGGGAGCCGACGACGCTCTGGAATATCGCCGGGCTCTTCATATCCTGTCCGATCCACCCGAGGTAGGCGTTGGGGTCGTACCCGTGCCTTCTCGGATATGCGTGCTGGATCAGAAGAACGTTGCAGTCAACCATGATGTTATCGTAATTCTGGTCCTCGATGGTGAAGGAGAAATCGACCCAAGCCTGAGTGCTCGTATAACCTGCCCTGGCAGTTATATTGAAGGCCGAGGTCGAGATCCGGTTGTTGATCTTGGATTTTATCGAGTTGTCGGTAGCGGTGTTGTTCGGGCTCGTCCCACCGCCGATCGTGGCATCGACGCCGTCGATTATCCATGTCGGGATCCCGGAAGAGGAGCAGTAGTCGTTCTTTCTGGAGGTCCCTATGGTGTTCCCGTAGGTCCCGGACCCGTGGAACTCCACTCCGATATATTTCTCGGGGAACCAGTCCTCATCGTGGTCCAGCCTATCCATGCTCCCAATGATGGAGGTGCAGTAGGGACACCAGGTGGCCGTGAAATCCTCCATCAGTATCGTCTCGTCCGTGCCCGTGGTCACGGTCTCGTTGTCCAGTTCAACGAAGACGGACTGATAGACGTTCGCTATTGTGACGGTGTTACTGGATACCGAGACCGTGCTGGTATGCTGGTCCTGGAAGAAGATGACGAAGGCGATATCCTCCCAGGTGTTGTTCCCGACATACTTGTTGTTGTTGTTCGGGTCCGTGTCACCGTAGAACGTGGGTTTGGCGAAGGTCACGTTCATGGATTCGGAATGTTTGTAAAGTCCGGCTCTTACGGGGGCCGCTTCGGCGACCGCTTCATCCTGCTGGATGAATACGAGTAGCGAACCGGCTACCATTATGATCGTTAACAATATCGATAGAACTCGTTTTGATGAGAGCATGTACATCACTCCTTGCATATGGCACCCTGGGTGCAGGCTCATGACCAAATGCTGTACGGAGTTATATATGTCTTTGTATAACGTTATATTCCAACCTATATATCACTTGCTGAAGCTTATTCCAGAGAACATGGCCATCTATCAAAAAAAAAATATGGAACATGGATATTTCAGGCAAAAAAAAACATTATATGCATATTATCGTACTTTGGACACTTTTCGACCATCACCTCGCATCTGGCCGTTGATGGCTGGATTTAACATTTAAGGTTAGTTAAGGTGACCACGGGTTTAAATAGCTCCCTGAATTTCGGGGTTCATCCCCCAACGGGGATGGAGCCTGTGAGCATGCACGATGTGGACTTCAGGGC